>NZ_DATGTI010000049.1:0-5126 GCF_035301925.1 Lentibacillus sp.
ACGGTCATTTCCATACAACTGCTGGTAATGAACCTGGAGCGCAGACTCCGCCTTCTTTTTTATTATTTTTTCCAACGCTTTTTCGGAAATTCTGTAGAACTAAAATGGGCTGTTTGAAAATCGTTCAGCAGTCCCTATTTAAAGAGAACTAAAAAAACACCACGTCTTCTCTTAAAAGGTGTGGTGCTTTTTGGGACCAAAAAGGCGGTCCCAATTCTGACGTCATAAAGAAGTTGATCAGGATCTATAAAAACTTTGAATGGATACCTTTATTCATGAAGAACTTATTCAGGGATTTACTTTGTCCAAGCATGTTACCTTACAATTTAAACAGAACATGTGGGCATATAATACTTACGTCCGTTGCGAGTACGTTTGTTTATTGATCAGTTAAGTTTATGTATTAGAAAAGAACTATTTTTTTGGATAGTTCTTTTAATTTTGATAGATTGTGATAATATGCGTCATATAATGTCATTAGGAAATTAATGCATATATAGCATTCAGACAAACAAAATGGCATCAAAAATGTAATCGCCTACATAGTGTATAGGAGGTGATAAATTTTTAAAAAGAACTCTGCTGTACGTTTTTACTTTTGGCAAAAAATGCGGAGGGAGGATTTAGTTGTGAGAAAAAACAAGTATCTGTTATGTCAACTGATTGTAACAATGATGGCAGTCCTTCTATTATTTTCAGTCGCACCTAAATCGGCTGATGCTGATTTCAAGTCTTCCGGTGACGATAACCATCAGTTTTCGGAATTGCAAAATCAAACCATCAAGCCGTGTACAGGCCCACCGGATAATCAAGGCAATAATAATCATTTTGAAAACTCCTCAGTGGATCTGAATGCAGCCAGTAATCTTATTGAAAGGTGGTTACCCTGCAAACAAGCTAGACAATTTAAACTGGGGGTGCTTGATACTTCCGGATACGATCAGGAAACCTTTCAAATTGAACCCGGTCCCGGCCAGCACATTACCATTTCCGGTTCAAGTACAAGCGCTTTATTAATGGGGTGGAAATGGTATTTGAAGTATGTGGTACATGCCAATATTTCTTTGACTGGAAAACAGCTGGATTTACCTAAAAAGTTACCTTTGCCGGATCAAATAATTCAACGTGATGCAAACGTAGAAAATCGATTTGCATTAAATGATACGGATGAGGGCTATACCGACCCATATGAAGATTGGGATTACTGGCAACATAAAATTGATGTGCTTGCAATGCATGGGATTAATGAAGTACTCGTATATCCTGGAACTGAAGCCGTCTATCAGAAAACGTTTGAGGAATTTGGATACTCAACTGCGGAAATGCGTGACTGGATTCCGACACCTGCTCATCAACCATGGTGGTTGCTACAAAATTTAAGTGGATTTCCAGGTCCTATCCCTCAAAATGTGATTGATAAACGAGCTGAACTGGGAAGGAAAATTGCCGACGGATTGCGCGAACTTGGAATGACACCAGTTTTTCCGGGATATTATGGTATGGTGCCATTTAATTTTGAGGAGAAAAATCCGGGCGCAAATATTGTTCCACAAGGGACATATCATCGGTTTACACAACCTGACTGGTTGGATCCGACAAATGAGTGGTTTCCGAAAGTCGCAAAGGCTTTTTACAAACACCAAAGTGAACTGTTAGGAGATTCTTCCATGTATAAAATGGACCTGCTCCATGAGGGGGGCCAAGCTGGGAATGTTGACATTGGTGATGCTTCGATAGCAGTTCAAGAGGCACTTGAAAAAGCACACCCAAAAGCAACTTGGGCGATTCTTGGATGGCATTCCAATCCACTTCCGGAAACCATTGAGGCAATTGATAAAGATAAGATGCTGATTCTTGATGGTATTTCTGAAAGAAGTTCTGCAAAAAACCGAGAGGATGATTGGGACCAGACACCTTACGCATTTGGTACTATATGGAACTTCGGTGGCCATACTAACATGGGAGCCAACATAACGGTTTGGAATGAAAAGTTTTTTAAATGGCTTAACAAAGAGGACAGTAAGCTTAAAGGAACAGCATTAATGCCTGAGGCGATCGATAATAACCCGGCTGCCATGGAATTTTTCACAGAAATGGCCTGGCATGATGAGCCGGTTGACATGAATGAATGGTTCGCCCAATATGCCACTGCTCGTTACGGTGCCGTTGATGAACATGCTCAAACTGCCTGGCAAACAATTTCACAAACCGTATATGATTTGCCTGCTAATAATTCAAGTGAAAAAGCGACGGAAATGTACAGTCTTGAACCAAGTCTGACTGCACCTACGACAGGGATTCATTTTCAAAAGGATCTGCATTATGACAAAGCTGAGTTTGAGCGGGCATTAACGGAACTTCTCAAGGTTGATCCGAGTCTTCGAGATAGCAGTGCTTATCAGTTTGATTTGATGGACGTGACCAGACAATTTTTGGCAAACAAAGGACGAAATTTGTTTCCGAAAATCAAGTCTGCTTACAACAGAGGAGATAAAAGTGCATTCGATGAACTAAGCGCCAAATGGCTCGATTACATGAAACTGACTGACAAAGTGGCAGCCACCAATAAGCACAGTATGATTGGACCATGGCTGGAAAATGCCAAAAGCTGGGCAACGAACGAAAAAGAACGCAAACGACTGGAATATGATGCCCGATCACTTATTTCAATATGGGGAACACCTGGACTTGATGACTATGGCCGTCGCCAATGGTCAGGCCTGGTCGGTGATTATTATTACTCAAGATGGCAAAAATATTTCGAATCACTTGATAAAACACTGGAAACTGGCCAGCCGCCAGAATCGATTGACTGGTTTGAATACGGCCAGGAATGGGCACATCAGAACAATAATTATCCGACTGAACCATCCGGCGATATTATCAAAATTGCCAAAGGTATCCATGAAAAGTTTGCCGGAGAACCTGAGGGGAAACTCGAAATATCAAGCAGTAAAGAAATAATAAACAGTGGTGACAAAGAGACAACAATCAGTGCAACGTTCACCAACCAGAACGGCGTTACAAAAGCGAACAATCTGAAGCTTAAATTGAATGTTCCTGAGGGTTATTCCGCGGAAGCACAAACACCTGACTCCACACAAGAAATTGATCCGGGTGAAACATTCAAAGTGAAATGGAGGGTAACAGCTCCTGAAGATAGAAGCGGTCAGGCTGCTGCGAAATTTGTAGTAGATGCTTCATTTGAAAATGGCCATCAAATTGATAACATAACTGATGAAACCCGATTGCTTGTTGAAAATGATGTTCAAACACCTTATAAAACAATATCGTTTAATGATGCAACGTTCAGCCAAGCTGAGGATAACTTTGCCATTTATGGCGGTGGTAATGATATGTGGAAGTCTAAGGATTATTATGGCGCGATTTATCAGGAAAATGCATTTGGAAGTACTGATACAGTCACGACAAAGGTTGACCATCAGGATCGGACCGGCCCTTATGCCCGTGCGGGGATTGTGGCCCGTAATGATTTAACGAACCAAAATGATTCCGCTGGCTACATTAATATTTCCGTAACACCAGACCATGGCTGCATGCTTTCCTGGGACAGCAATGGAGATGGAACACTGGACTCGAAAAAGAATGCAACTGAATTTAACGGACCTGAATACGTAAGACTTTCCCGGAACGGCTCGCTGTTTACCGCATCGTGCAGCCCAGACGGAGAACATTGGAAAGAAGTAGGCACGGTATTTGTTCCCGATACTAACGAAGATGTGGACACAGGCGTTTTCATGTCAGCGGTAAATGGGTCTGGGGACAGCACTGGTCTGGCACAATTTAAGGGCTTCTCAATTGAGCCGCAAGAATTTTTATTGCAGCTCCCACACCGGAAAATTCCGGGAGGTGTTCCCATAAACGTCACGGCATTGTTCCAAAATAAGCAGGAACAATCTATCAAAGATATGGCCGCTGTGTTAGATGTCCCTAATGATTGGGAGGTTAAAGCCATAACACCTGCTGACAGAATCGAGTTAGCACCAAATGAAAAGGTAAAAGTTACTTGGAACGTAATAGCACCTGAGGATGCTGACCCTGCTGACATTAATCTAAGAGCGACAGCAAACTATACTTTGGATGGTAACGAACATGCCGTAAAGAGTAAATTACCGGTTGAGGTTATTTCCACGGCAGATAACTTATCTGCGGCATTTAATAACGTCGGGATTACGGATGACGACAATCCTGGTCCTGGTAATCTTGACGGAGGAAACAGCTTCTCCGCTCAGGCACTTACGAAAGAAGGGTTAACTCCGGGGGCCACCGTAACGCATAAAGGTGTGTCTTTTAAGTGGCCTGATGTTCCAGCGGGTACACCTGATAATGTAAAGGGACAATCCGCAATTCAGGCATCAACTGCCGGAGACAAGCTTGCTTTTATTGGAGCAGGCGTTTATGACCAAACCGGCTCAGGCGCAGTCGTTTATTCTGATGGCACTGTTCAGGAATTTAGTGTTCATTTTGACAATTATGCTTCTCCAGATCCGTCAGCCGAGAGTGTCGTTGCAAGATTTGAATATCGCAACACACCTTCAGGGCCGGCGAACTTTGGTCATAACTACCAGGTGCTGTACGACGAGGTGACGTTGTATCCGGATAAAACAGTAGAGGCAGTGATTCTGCCTGATAATTCGCGAATCCATGTATTCAGTATGACTTTTGTAAACAGCGAA
This sequence comes from Lentibacillus sp., assembly GCF_035301925.1. Classification (GTDB taxonomy): domain Bacteria; phylum Bacillota; class Bacilli; order Bacillales; family Amphibacillaceae; genus Lentibacillus. Next base: position 4,698 of record NZ_DATGTI010000049.1, read on the forward strand.
AGTACTGAGTCAAGTGTCGAGGCCATGAAATCACTTGTTGATCAGTATAAAGCAGATGGCGAGATTACTAGCAGTCAGGTAGCAAGGTTGATGAACCTGCAATTAACCTCTATCAGCCATTTTGCCGATAAAGATGCAATTGATAAAGCCGTCAAACATATGAACGGCTTCAAGCAGTTGCTCGATCATAATGAAGAAAACGGGCAGATAATAGAAGATGCTGCAGACAAACTACGGAAACATGCTGATAATCTGCTTGAAAAATGGTGATAAAGTGCATCTTCAACCGAGGCTGGGACAAAACCCCCAGTAAATTAAAAAATAAGCGTGGTCTCCACCATTATAGGTGAAGCACCACGCTTATTTTTTGTTTTCAATAAACAAAAAGGACACCTTTTGATAAAATTAAAGTAACCACACAATAATTAT
>NZ_DATGTI010000050.1:0-9304 GCF_035301925.1 Lentibacillus sp.
GAATGTCTGGCCGGTTATCCCCAGGTGAAACGCATTTTAACGTCAGCCGGACAGCAGCCGGCACCTGAAGCCCCTCAGAAAATGAGGGAATTAATGCAGCTTGCAAAGCAAACACATTTGGACATCATGCCAGGCGGGGGATTGAATGGGAGTAATTTCCAGGAATTTTATAGTGAAACAGAACCAAAAGAAGTGCACTTTGGTTCTGGTGTACGTGAAGGTGGAAGTTACTTACAACCCATTGATAAAGCGAAAATGGATAAGATTAAAGGTGTATTGAGATCGTAAGGATCTTTCCTTAGACAGGTAGTTCAAAAAGTCTGAAAAATGAGGAGTATGGTGATTTTGTCAACTCAGTTCACCAGGTGGTTACTCAAACAGCAATGATCGAAGTTGAAGGTTCAAAAACTCGTTGAGCCAATAAAGGAGGGCGTCCCATTATAAAAACCGGTCAGCCTGGGCATCAAATAAATCCAGTTCATCAGCGGTTCCGAATTTATTACTGATGACGGCATAAACGTGCCTAATTAATTCAGTGATTATAAAACAATTACAGAGAGACTGTCCAGTAAGGAAAACTTCAGGTCAGTCTCTCGTTGTTTTATGATCACAGGAACAGTATAAAGCTAAAGATGTAATGAATGTGTTTTGAAAGATACGCACTGGATCAAATTTTCCTTTTTAGCTCTAAGGTTTTTTTATTCTCTGTGTTTACATTTAGTGTTCCGGGACTAAGATTTAATACTTCCTCGATTAAGCCCGGAAACATTTTTAATTCTTTAATTATTTGTATGGGTTTAATGGTGCCATCATCTAATAATTCAGTCACTGCTTGTTTCAACATTCCTGGATTGGAGGGTTGTAATACATTATCATATGGTTCTGCTTTTCGCATCTTTTTACGGGAAATTTGCTTCTGTAAGTATTGATATTGCGTGTATTTAATCAAATTCAGGTGGTAGCTTCGTACAATCATTGCATTGATGGAAACCATCCAATATTTTTTCAAATGGACATATTCTTCCAGCTTCGATTTATATATGGTGGATATAAATGCTTCCCTTGGCAATAATAGCGCAGAAGCGAAATAGTCTGCTTCTTTCTCCATTCGCCTTTTTTCATCAGGTTCCAAATCCGTATCTTCCTCAATCCAGCTGTGCATCAATAAATGACCAAATTCATGGGCTGCATCGAATTGCCTTCGAACGGCGGATTTTTTATTTTTAGCTAAAAGCATAAAACAATAATCCTGCCCATTTATAACTTTTTTTTGGCTATAGGCATCTAAGTCCTGCGTATTCGTCAAGATGCCGGATATGAAAATGCCGTTTCGTTCTAACTCAAAAATGAGATTATGAATTGGTTCGCCGCCAATCCTCCACAAGTTTCTTACGTTTTTGGCCAGCTCTTCAATTTCCTCTTTTCCCCAAGATTCCTTAATCGGTACATCGGGTATATTTAGCTTTGGAAATTCAATATATTGCTCTAAAAACTGTTGTCCGTTAAATAAAAAATCGACTACTTGCAGCTGGCCATTTAATTGTTTTTTACTTACATTGACTTTTGACCTGAAAAAGGTGTAACTGTTATATCCTATATCTTTATCAAATGAATAAAAAAATTCACGGGGGAAATTGAGTTTATTGACAAGTTTGAACATCGTTTCTATTCGTGGTGTGATTTTGCCTTGTTCATATTGGGATATTGCTTGTTTTGTTGTATTAGTCGAATGTGCCAATTCAGATATAGTGAGACCACGGAAAATTCTGGCTTGTTTTAATTTACTAGGGTTGAATTGATTCACTTCCATGGTAATACTCCTTTTCGTTTGAATGTTTCATAAATATTAGCGACCCTGGTGTTTTTCGTGGTTTTTCCGTTTCAGGATATCTTTATACTTGTCTTCCCCGGATTGTGATGCATCATCACTGGCAGCGTGTGGATCTGAATGAGATTCTTCAAACCCAAGCTCTATAAAGTTGCTCCATTTATTTTGGTCTATCCAACTATTCATATCAAATGCAGGAACTCCAATCGCAATATCGGTAAGATTCTCCTCTCTATCAGTAACAAATGTTATGAATACTAGTGTGTTATATTCAAATTCTTGTTCAAGCTGGGTGTAATCGAAAATGTTGAGATTGCCATCCCCTTCGAATTTAAATTCCAGTTGGGATGATAATCGCCTATTTACTTTAGCATATTCTTGTATGTATTCCGAAATGTCATCGCCTGGTGATTTAAACATATTTCTCGGTATACTATCGATTGAACCTACTCGTTTTAAAAGAATTAAATTTTTCTTTGTAGTATCAAAAATCATTAATACCTGATATGGAGAACGTCCAGCCGTGATAACACGATGTAAAAACCCTTCTTCCTGGAGGTTAATCAGATATCTGTCCATGTATTTATTGATTTCATCCATTCTTTTATGTCCTAAATGATTTGTTGTAGGTTCTTCAGCGGCAGTTTGTTTGTAATCGGAAAATGATTCGAGTCCGTTTGAAATAACATCAACAAACCCCTTTGCGATATGCCTTTCATAATCAATATCATAATGATTCATCACATCACAACCTTTTGTTTATTTGTAAACAATATTACCAATAATTAACTAAAAGTCAAGTGAAAAATGGATGAACGGGTTTGATCATAGCAACGGGGCAAAACCTTGGATGGAGAGAACATGCTGAAGTAATGTAGCCATTATGAGGATTGATATGTTTGGACATGTCGAATCGTAAATTAATCGTATTTCCCGGGCAATAATTTTGTCAATAATTGTCTCATCTTTCTTCCAATGCCCGATTTTTTTGGCAGTTAAGGTTAAACTGAGTTTGTGCGCAAAAATCGTTAAAAATAAATACAAAGAGGAAAGCCGCATTAAATCTGCGCCTTTCCGGATATCTAAATTGTATCTCTTCAAACCCTTAGACAGAAATTCCACGAGTCTCTTTATTAAACTAGCCCTAAACAAATTTTGATTATTTATCCTTGGCTTTCACTATGTCCAGAACGGCTTCTAATTCCTTATCAGCCATTGAATCCAGTCTGTAATCAACCGGGCAAAAGTCCAAATCACGTGTGATGTCATTAGGAACGATGACACATCTCGCTCCTGCATGTTTGGCTGCTATTGCTCCGTTTGCCGAATCCTCAAAAACTAGACATTCAGCAGTTTGTAAACCCAAACATTTTGCTGCCTGTATATATAAAGCGGGATTGGGTTTGACGGCTTCAACGTCCTCAGCGGTCCTGATGCAGTCAAAGTAATGCAATAGATTCAGGTTTTTTAAGTATTTGCTGACCCACTCATAGTTGGAACTGGAACCCAATCCAAGCTTTAAACCCAGCTCTTTAGCGGTTATCAGATAGTCCTCTACTCCTGGACGTGCCTTCTCCTTCAGTAAACTCGAATGAAGATCGCTTTCCAAACGCGCTTCAAGGTCCTGGTGATCAACACGATGGCCAGTCAATTCTTCCAAGTAGCTAAATGGTGAAAAACCGGTATGGGTTCCGATTTGTTCTTGCCATTTAGAAACCGGCAATTCACTTCCATGGTCTGTAAAAATAGCATTCAATGCTTCATATAGAATAGTCTCAGTGTTTAGAATCAATCCGTCAAAATCAAAAATAATACCTTTTATCATGATGGCTACAGTCCCCTTCTTGTGTTTAATTTAGCTATTATCCTACTACATTTTTAATAAAAAGAAAATAACCAAATATTTTTCGTTGACATTCGACAGAAACGTACTTATAATGAAAGCAGTTTCACTGCACATATGACCATGTAATGCACATATGTGCAATCAAGGAGGTGGCAGATGGATCGGGAAGAGGAACGCTTACTTTATAAAATAGCAAAACTATACTACGAAGAAGACTATACGCAAGCAGAGATTTCATCGAGATTGGGTATTTATCGAACAACGATAGGCAGGATGCTCAAAAAGGCACGTAAAGAAGGTATTGTAAAAATCACAGTACAAAGCCAATTGAATGAACAAATTCAATTAGAGGAAGAAATCTCGGAGCATTTCGATATGAAGGAAGTTATTATTGTCCCTTCAAGTGAAAACGACAATCGTTCCGGCAACGAAGAGGTAGGCAAGGCGACCACCAAGTTATTAAATCGTGTCATTAGAGATGACGATACGATTGGTTCAGCGTGGGGGACCACCTTGGGTACGACAGTGAATCAGCTTCATGATCTGAATTCCAAAAATGTAACGTGTGTACCGCTTGTGGGCGGTCCCGGTGAAATGGAAGTCGACTTCCATGTGAACGCCATTGTGTACAAACTTGCACAGGCTTTTAACGGCGAATCGCATTTTATTGATGCTGCAGCGGTGCATCAATCGAAAGAAACGGCTCAGGAAATACTTAACTCAAATTATATGAATAAAATTCTTGATCTTTGGGAGCAATTGTCTGTGGCAATTGTAGGGATCGGAACACAGTTAAAATCATCAAACTTGATCTGGTCCGGATTTCTTGGTCAGAAGGATCAGAAGGAGTTGGAGGCACATCATACAATTGGCGACATATGCTCACGGTTTTACACGCTGGGTGGTGAATCCATTGCCTCACCGATTTCGGAAAGGACGATTGCAGTTAAGCTGGAAAAGTTACAAAACCTGCGTTACTCGATTGGGATTGCATATTCAAAAGAAAAGGCTAAGTCTATCATTGGCGCAATGCGGGGAAATTTCATTAATACGCTGGTGACGGACGAGGAAACAGCTTTTGAGATTAAAAGATTGATTGAGGAGGGGTGACATGGAAATTCTGCTTATAATGGCCGGTATTATGGTTGCTTGGATTCTGCAGACATTATTGGGATCAACGCAAATTAAAAATTTTAACAAACATTATAACGAATTAAGGTCTCAGGGTAAAGTCTCAATTGGACGGTCAAAAGGAATATTTCGGTCGGGGGTTGTCCTGCTGATGTCCCTTGACAATAAGAGAAGAATCAGAACGGCAAAGAAAATGCAAGGCGTCACGATTCTGGCCAGGTTTAAAGATTATTCAATACTGGAGGGGCAGGACCTTCTCTATATAGACAAAGTGGTTTATAACAAAATGGATCGTTTTAGCAAAAAGGCGTTTGATGAGGCTGTTGAGGTGTATAAGAAAGTATCTAAAGGTGAAGAAATCCCGCCATCCAAGAGTCCGTTCGGTAAGTTAGTTTCAAGTTTCAGTAAATCATAAGGAGGCGTTACGATGGATGCAATTGTAAGTGTAGCAGAAGGCTTTATAGGCCTTTTTGAAGCAGGCGGCGAACAATTTGTCAGTTTTGTAAAAGATATTGTTCCATTGCTTCTTGTATTATTGGTAGCCATGAACTCCGTCGTTCATTTGGTCGGGGAAGAACGAATCAATAAGCTAGCAATGGCTTCATCCAAAAATATCTTGCTTAGATATATGGTTTTGCCATTTGTTGGAACATTTTTCTTGCTCAACCCGATGACATTGTCACTTGGAAGGTTTTTGCCGGAAAAATTTAAGCCAGGTTATTATGCAGCAGCAAGCTATTCCTGTCACTCAATGAATGGTTTGTTCCCGCACGTTAATCCGGCTGAACTATTTGTTTTCCTGGGTGTAGCAGCAGGTATCACTGAACTTGGGTTCGAAACGACCGATCTGGCCCTGCGTTATTTATTGGTAGGTGTTGTAACGAACATGTTCAGAGGATGGATTACCGACTTATGTGTCACCTATGTTGAGAAACAGCAAAAAGTTAAACTTCCTAAAACGTTGAATACAGAAAAGGGTGCTTCGTAAATGGCGGAATATAAGTCAATTATCGTACATGCTGGCTCAGGAGGATTTGGCGGACCATTGACCATTCCAGTAGATGAACAGAAAAACAAGATTGTTAACATCACTGGTGGTACAATGTCTGAGGTAGCCAGAAAGATCGCAGAAATAAGCGGTGGTGAACTGGTGGACGGTTTTAATACGAGTGTGCCTGAAGATGAAATCGCTTGTGTCATTATTGATTGCGGCGGTACATTAAGAGCTGGAATTTATCCAAAAAAGCGAATTTATACCATTAATTTGAAAGCTACCGGTCCGAGCGGGCCAATGGCTGATTTTATTAAAGAAGATATTTATGTATCCGCAGTTAAAACAGACAATGTCTCCCGGGCTGAAGCAGATGAATCAGCCGAATCACCCGCACAGGAATCAGTTGGAGAAACAGAAGAGCAGCAGGAATATCCGCAAGCTGAGGAAACGACAGAAAGAAAATATAACGCCTCACAAAAGGTGAGTGAACAACAGAAGCCGAATTTGATGGCTCGGATTGGCCAATCGGTAGGTAACGTTGTAGGTGTTTTCTATCAAGCCGGTCGTGAAGCCGTTGATACAGTCATCAAAACAATCTTACCATTTATGGCATTTGTTGCGATGCTGATTGGTATCATTACGGAATCTGGGATAGGTGATTTATTTGCGAATTTCCTTTCACCGTTAGCGGGCAGTATATGGGGTCTGATTCTATTGTCAGCGATTGTTTCTTTTCCACTATTGTCTCCATTTCTTGGGCCTGGGGCGGTTATTGCACAAGTTATCGGTTCATTAATCGGTGTTGAAATTGGGAAAGGGAATATTCCTCCCCAATACGCCCTGCCAGCCGTTTTTGCCATTAACTCCCAAGCTGCAGCAGATTTTGTGCCAGTAGGGCTTGGATTGGCTGAGGCGGAACCGGAAACAGTGGAGGTCGGTGTTCCTGCCGTGTTGTATGGACGCTTCTTAACAGGGGCACCAACAGTGTTTATTGCATGGTTAGCTAGCTTTGGCATGTATGAATCTTAGAAAAGGATGATGAATAATGAGTGAAGTCATTTATCAAACAAAAGTTAATAAATTGGGTGAATCTGTAACTGAATTTCTCGATCAAGGTATGTTGATCTTGTTCAAAGATAACGCTCCTCAGGAACTTGCGGAGTTTTGTATTCTGCACTCAGAAAATGATCTTCGTGGTAATATCAAAGTGGGGGACAGCTTTATCATCGGCGAAAAAGCCTATGCAGTGACTGCTGTCGGCAGTGCGGTTAATGAAAACCTTGAAAACTTAGGGCATATCACATTACGCTTCGATAGTGCCGAAGAAGCTGAATTGCCCGGCACCTTGTCACTCGAAAATAAAGACATCAACCAAGTGACCATTGGAGATGTCATCAAAGTAGAAAGATAAAGTCGTTTTATGCGGCTTTTCTTTCTTGATGATTATAGGAAAAAATAGAGATTGGAGTTTGGATTATGAATACATCATGGATTGACCTGAACCAAAAAATTGTGATTGTAACCGGTGGAAATTCAGGCATTGGCAAGCACATTGTACAACGGCTGTTGGATAATAATGCCAACGTTGTTGTTGCAGATTTAAACGTTGAAAACGGTGAACATGAAAATGGTTCTTATACCGTTAAATGTGATGTAACGAATAAAGAAAGTGTTGAAGCAATGGTCAATTATACGGTTGAGCAATTTGGCAGAGTGGATGCATTGGTCAATAATGCCGGTGTGAACCTCCCGAGACTTCTGGTGGATGTGAAAGGTGAGCAGCCAAAATACGAACTGGATGAGTCTGATTTTGATTTCATGACCGGAGTCAACGTTAAGGGACCATTCCTGTGCGCACAGGCAGTCAGCAGACATATGGTTAAACAGGAAAGTGGCGTCATTGTTAATATGACTTCCGAGGCCGGCATGGAAGGTTCTTCAGGTCAAAGCTGCTATTCAGCAACTAAAGGGGCGCTGAATGGTCTTACACGATCATGGGCAAAAGAGCTTGGTAAATATAATATTCGTGTTGTTGGCGTGGCACCGGGCATCAATGAGAAAACCGGTTTAACCACGGATTCCTATAATGAAGCGTTGGCTTACACCAGAAACGTCGGTGTCGAAGAATTGGGAACGAACTATGCAACCTCGATTCCATTAGGCCGGGTTGGCCAACTGGATGAAATCGCTGATCTGGCAAACTATCTGGTTTCAGACCATTCCAGTTACATCACGGGTACGACGATTAACATTTCCGGTGGTAAGTCACGAGGCTAATTGCTTTATCATATTTTTGAAAGGGATGTATTGAATGGAACTGTATTTAGATACCGCCAACTTAAAGCATATCGATATTGTAAACAAACTTGGATTCATGGACGGAGTCACCACCAATCCAACTATCCTATCCAAGGAAGAACGCCCGCCATTTGAATTGATTCAAGAGATTGACAGAAAGCTGAGCGGGAAAATCTGGTATCAGGTAACAGGATTCACAGCAGATGAGTCTGTTGAAGAGGCAACCAAGGTTGCGAATATGTGCCATAATAAGGTTGTCATTAAATTCCCTTTTACACTTGAAAACTTAGAAGGCATCAGACGGGTTTCCCAAAAAGGAATAGAAACGAATGCGACATTGGTTTATTCGATTCCACAAGCTATTTTTGCTGCCAAAGCAGGTGCGACCTACATCAGTCCTTATTTAGGGAGGATTGATGATGCTGGGGGTTCCAGCATCCAATTTATTAATGATGTTAAGCAAGCATATGAAAATCTCGGTTTTTATACGAAAATTATTGGGGCCAGCATCAGAAACTCACAGCATTTGGTGGACTTATCGAAAAATGGCATTGATGCCTTAACCATTTCATATGCCAATTTCGAAAAAATGCTTCATAACACCATGACAGATGCGGGGATGGAACAGTTTCAGGAAGATTGGGATAAGATTAAGAATTTGTAGAAAGGTAAGGTAAGTGGTATTAAGGAGTGTCAGTCTTTCTTTAGAGAATAGGGGCTGACACTCTTTTTATAATATCCTATGCTGATTTATTGTTTATTTTGTAAATTATCTATTTCATCTGCATAGTGGAAGCGCATTGCTTAATTGCTCACCCTGCATGGTTCAGAACGTGCTGCGCCTTCAGCGGCAATTCACTAGGGAGGAGGGTCTGCAGCGTACACCAAATCTTCCGAGTGACAGACTGGCATCTAAGCTACCAACTCCACTCCACTTTTCTCGCAATCTATAAAACAGGTGATATCAAACGTGAAATGGACTCTTTTACTTTAATCGTTACAGAGCGCTCTTGGTAATCTTCCAATGTCAGTTCTTCTGCAAGCTGCATATCGTTTTCAAAAGCCAGACGCAATTCTGCAGTTGTTTTTTGATCATATAAGAAGGCGTTCACCTCAAAATTAAGGCGGAAGCTTCTGTGATCAACATTCGCAGTTCCAACGGATGCGGTGGTGTCATCTACGGCCAGGGTCTTCGCATGGACGAAGC
>NZ_DATGTI010000051.1:0-6467 GCF_035301925.1 Lentibacillus sp.
TAAAGCTATTATTATTTAATTCGTTAATTTTTTCTTCTGCTTGAAGCTTAGACTTACCATAATGAGTAGTAGGATTTAATGGCGTATTTTCATCAATAACGCCCTCTTCTAATCCATAAACACTCATTGAACTAAAAAAGATAAACTGTTTGACATTTTCTTTTTGTGCTTTTTGTGCTACTTCATAGGCTAAGTCCCTGTTTACCTTATAATATAACTGCTGATTATCCCTTGTTTCTTTTCTATGCGCTATCCCTGCAACGTGGACAACTGTATCATAAGCGGAAAAATCTTTTTCCTTCCAACCATCATCTCTCAAACTGATTTTATCAATTGAATAGTTATCAGGATCTTTCTTCAGCCACGCTTCCAGACTGTTCCCAATATAACTGTTTTTGCCTGTAATCAATATCCGTTTCACTTTGATACAGTCTCCTTCTCACTTGCAGCCTCTTCTTTAGTTTGTGCGCCTGTTCCACCTTCCACAACCCCGTCACTTTTGATGACACTGATAAATGTGCCAAAAAAACATTTTATATCGAACTTAAGCCCGATATTTTGTACATACTCACCATCAAGCTGGGCTTTCACATCAATTGGAAGCTCATCGCGGCCTTTTATTTGTGCCCATCCGGTTAAACCTGGCAGAACATCATTAACCCTGTATTTGTCCCTTTCAGCGATTAAGTCATATTGATTCCACAATGCCGGGCGGGGACCAATAATGCTCATGCTGCCGTCAAGGATATTAAAGATTTGCGGCAGTTCATCAAGCGATGTTTTTCTCAAAAATTTACCCATTTTAGTTATATACTGGTCCGGATCTTTCAGTAAATGGGTCGGCGTGTCCTTTGGTGTATCAATCCGCATTGTCCGGAATTTTAATAGATTGAAATGCGTTTTGTTAATGCCGACCCGTTTTTGCTTGAATAATACCGGTCCCTTGGAATCCAGCTTGATGCCAATCACAAGAATCAGGAATAAAGGTGATAACACAACTAGCCCAATGAATGACAGTGTAATATCAATTAAACGTTTCACTTTTAAATACATATTATAACGCTCCCTGATGGTTAGGTGGGTTAGCACTTGACTGCATTCTAATTAACCATCCAACCAACTACTAAACCACTAAACACAATAACAGATGGATAAATAGAATGTATGGCAACGTGTCAAGCCGTCTAAGCCCGACACCTGCCATATAGTCCATTGCAATACCTTTAATTCTTCACACGTTGCTCAGAAGCCAATTTTTCAACCAGTGCTGTCACGTCTTTGCCAATCTCGTCATCTTTCATGGCAAATTCCAATGTTGTTTGAATAAAGCCTAATTTTTCTCCAACGTCATAACGCGTACCTTCAAAGTCATAGGCATAGACGTCCTGCTCCTGGTTCAGCATTTGAATGGCATCAGTCAGTTGGATTTCGCCGCCGGCACCGATTTCGTGTTTATCGAGATGCTTGAAGATTTCCGGTGTCAGTATATAGCGGCCCATAATCGCCAAGTTTGATGGTGCTTCACCTTGTGCTGGTTTTTCGACAAAGTGATCGACTTTATAGCGCCGGCCTTCAATCGTACTTGGATCGACAATGCCATAGCGATTTGTTTCTTCGTGTGACACTTGCTGGACGCCGACAACGGAACGCTCAGTTTCTTCAAACTGCTCGATCAGTTGTTTCAAGCCAGGTGTTTCGGATTCAACGATATCATCCCCGAGCAAGACGGCGAATGGATCGTCACCGATAAATTTGCGGGCGCACCAAACGGCATGGCCGAGGCCTAGCTGCTCTTTTTGCCGGATGTAATGAATATCAACATTGGACGTTTGGTTCACTTTTTCCAACAGGTCGAATTTCTCTTTTTTCATTAAGTTTTGTTCCAGCTCAAAGTTGTTGTCGAAATGATCTTCAATCGCGCGTTTATGTTTACCGGTGACAATAATAATGTCTTCAATACCGGAATCGACAGCTTCTTCCACGATGTATTGAATCGTTGGTTTATCAACGATTGGTAGCATTTCTTTCGGCATCGCTTTCGTGACCGGCAGGAAGCGTGTTCCAAGTCCCGCTGCCGGAATGATCGCTTTTTTAACAGTTGTCATCGTATTTCCCCCTCAAGGTTTCGGTTTTAAGAACTTTTTGCGGTCGTGCTCCGGGTGACAGGCACTTGCCGGACATTGCTATCGTTTAACAAGAGCCGAACGTTATAGTTGCCTGTACACTTTGAATAGATATACCGGCAAGTACCTGTCGCCCTTTTCATTCCCTTTTAAGACCCTTTAGCGGTCAACAATTCTTTTTCACTATAAACAATGTTCATGATCGCATCCTTCAGCTGCTCTGGACTTGTGGTTGGGAGCTCATTAATCATGTTTGTAATGCGTGATGTGTCCACTTCCACGGTTCGCCCGACATAAATTTTCTCATACACTTCGCCGGGATGGACTTCTTCGTCACTGAGCAGTTCTTCATACATCTTCTCGCCCGGACGGATGCCGCTGAATTCAATGCCAATCTCGTCCACGGAGTAGCCTGATAGTTTAATAAGATTACGGGCGAGATCGACAATTTTCACCGGTTCGCCCATATCAAGGACGAATATTTCACCGCCTTTAGCAAGTGTCCCAGCCTGGATGACGAGCCGGGATGCTTCCGGTATCGTCATGAAATAGCGCGTCATTTCCGGATCGGTGACGGTGACCGGACCGCCGCGCTCGATTTGTTTTTTGAACAGTGGAATGACACTGCCGCGGCTGCCAAGAACGTTGCCGAACCGGACGGCGACGAATTTGGTTTTGCTGCGTTTGGCCAGATTCTGAATGACCATTTCCGCAAGCCGTTTGGTGGCGCCCATCACATTCGTTGGTCGAACGGCTTTGTCCGTTGAGACGAGCACAAATTTTCCGGCACCGAATGTATCGGCTGCTTCGGCGACATTTTTCGTGCCGATCACGTTGTTTTTCACCGCTTCATGCGGGTTGTACTCCATGAGCGGCACGTGTTTATGGGCGGCGGCGTGATAGATAATCGCCGGCTTGTACGTTTTGACAATCTCAAACATCCGGTCACGGTCCTGCACATCCGCGATCACCGGAATGATCTCGATGGTGCTGTCACCGTATTTTTCCTTGAGTTCCATATCAATTTGATAAATGCTGAATTCACCGTGTCCGACCAAAAGAATCCGGCCTGGTGTAAAATTCATCAGTTGGCTACACAATTCCGAGCCGATGGACCCGCCGGCACCAGTGACCATGACGGTTTGGCCGGTGACGTATTCCGATATTGAATCAATGTCCAGTTTAACCGGTTCGCGTCCGAGCAAGTCTTCCACTTCGACATTTTTCAGATGGCTGACCGAGACTTTGCCGGTCATGAGATCCTCGATTTTCGGGATCATCTGCACTTTGGCGTTTGTCTGATTGCAGTATTCGACGATGGCATTCAGTTCGCCATTAGCTAAGGATGGGATGGCAATCACGACATGGTCGATCTGGTGATTCGCCACAAGCGTCGGAATATCTTTCATACGTCCGAGCACGGGAACGCCGTAAATTTCCATGCGCTGCTTGGTTAAGTCATCATCCACGAATGCAACCGGCAGCAAGTCATTATCACCAGCATGGCTATTGTGCAGTTGCCGGACAATCATCGAACCGGCAGAACCGGCACCGACGATGAGCGTGCGTTTTTTCCCTTGATCACTGGTGATGTAACGGTCGCGGAAAACTCGCCAGACGAAACGTGACCCACCGATCAGAATAATATGTAATAACCATGTGACGAGCAATGCACGGCTGTAAATGGAAAAATCATTGACTAAATATTGCACGATGCCTGCCGCTATAATCGATAGTGTGATAGCTTTGACAATTGCCATCAGTTCACCGACGCTCGCATAGGCCCAGACCTTATTGTATAACTTGTAAAACGCTGCAAATAAATGATGAAATAATAAAAGTGCAATTGCGCTTATGATGATGGCGTCGAGTTGGAATATAGGTGTCGATGGATAGACGACCCATGATGCGACAAAGATTGCAGTGCTGACAATGATGGAGTCGAGCAGTACGAGCAGCATCAGGCGTGTTCGATATGTCAATGTATGTCACCCCTTTCTGAAGCTATGGTGTCGTTCTCTGTCACTCAAAGGTAACACAAGAATATTAACGAGATGTTAAAAATCTATTAAATTTGTTGTAAGATGATAACTCCCCGGAAAGCCCAGCCTCGTCTTTCCAGAGATAAGAGGCGGAAGTCAGATTCAATGAAATCGGTGATCCATCCAAGTTCGATGCGAAAATGACATCCAACAGTTTAAAATTTCAAATGCCACATATAAAATCGTACTAAAGTCACAGTCATATTTTTAGTGATATCACAAGAAAAAAGTCACGTTTTCCTAATTCCTGTAAATTTTTTGCAGATAAGACCTGGCCTGTTCCCGATTGTGGATCCCTAGTTTTTGATAAATTTCGCTGATATAATTTTTAATCGTCCCTTCACCGAGATGAATCTTATCGGCGATATGTTTATTCGTATGGCGCTCCATGAACAGATAAGCTATTTCCTGTTCCCGTTTTGTCAGATGAATGCCCCGGTTTTCAAGCCGTACGCCGAGAATGGCGCTTTTATCCATCGACAGTTCGCGGATGCGCCTTGCCAAAATCGAGGCAACATCACCCGAGATCACAACTTGCCCGCGGTAGGCATCCCGTATTGCCTGGTATAGTGTATCCGAATACAATTCTTTTACCAGGAAGCCATCCGCCCCGACACTGATGCCTCTGATGGCCCGATCTTCATCAATATGGGTTGTTAGCATGATGACTTTGACCGAAGAAAATTCCTCTTTAATCCGGGCTGTTGCTTTGATCCCATCCAATTCAGGCATATGAATGTCCATCAGCACGATATCAGGCTGTTGTTCTCTGACCAGTTCCAGTGCCGCATCCCCATTTGAGGCGGTGCCGATAACCTCCATATCCTCCTGTGTTTCAATCAGCTTCTTGACACCCTCCAGGAACAGACGCTGATCTTCCACCAGCAAAAGCTTTATCAACGCGTAAAACCCCTTTGCCATTTTTCCCGCATCTAATGCACAGTAACCCGCGACAGTACGGCGGCTAACTGTCCAATAAATCCCCGATTCTGCTTGGGCCTGCACGATGCAGGTCACAAAGGCGTTGCAACACGATGTTGCGTTTTTAGCCTTTGTTCCTTTGTTTCAACAGAGAAAAGCGCTCTGTTGAATGAAGTTTCGCTTTATCGATATATCCAGTATACAGTATGGCCTATACAGAAATATGTACACCTGATCATTCAGAATGATGCATTCACTTACTGATAAAAAGGAACACAATCTAAAATCGCAATGTCCCCGAGCATTGAAAATGCTTTTTATGCGATGTAGCGTTACCCCAGCTTTCCTTGTCCTGTTGGTTGGAAAGCCTTTGTGACCTTTATTGTGCAGGCCCGAACGAATCGAACCTTTACAGACAGTCAGCCCCAATTATAACTTTCAAGTTTCACGATTCTATAAACCAGGACAGACTGCCCGTTAAGATGGGATAAATCAACAACAAAAATGCTAGATAAAGAACATCTTCTATATCTAGCATTCCAGGTTTAAAATAAGCCAAGGAACTTTTTCTTTTTGATCAATTGCGGCTCGTCTTTATTAACGTTTTGCCCATCAATCAATAACTGTGCATTTTCCATAAACAGATAGGTCATTTCGTTTCCATGCTGTTCACTCAGTTCCTGGAATGCCTCATCCATCACAAAGCTCCGTGTCGTCGTATTATGCGCATCAGATGCCAGAAAATGTGTCAAATTGGCCTCTACAAGTTGGTGGGAGAATTTTTGGATGTTTTTACTGAACTTCCCCGCAAGGCTTGCAGCTGTCACCTGTGTCAGTGCGCCTTTTTGCACAAATTCATGGAGGATGGACGGATGCTGTATGATCGCTGAATTCCGCTCGGGATGCACAATCACAGGTACATAACCGGCAACCTGAATATCGAACAACATTTGTTTGGCATACCGTGGTACATGATTGGACGGAAACTCGACAAACAGATATTTGGTATGATTCAATGATGCCAGTTCGTCGTTATCGATGTCGTCTATCATATCCCCATTGATCCGCGTTTCCTGCCCGGGAAGGATGGTAACAGGAATATCTTCTTCTTTCAAACGCTCGTTCAGATCATGCGTATAGCTGATAATATCGCTTTTCAGGTTATGATATTTTTCATTCCGGTGATGCGGTGTGGCCACAATGGTATGGATTCCTTGCTGTGCGGCCGCCTGTGCCATCGCCAGGCTGTCCGTCATCGTTTGGGCACCATCATCAATCCCCGGTAAAATATGACAATGTATATCGATCACGTTCGTCACGTCCTATATGAAGCTATTGATTAATAGGTATATTATAACAGATTCCGAGATTTCATGACAAT
>NZ_DATGTI010000052.1:0-19043 GCF_035301925.1 Lentibacillus sp.
CCATTTTCATCCACTTTGGCAATGACATCGCCAACTTCGACATCATCGCCTTCCTCGTGAAGGATCTCTGTTATGACGCCTGTATAATCCGTGTTTACTTCAACATTGACTTTGTCTGTTTCCAATTCAACAATCGGATCCCCTTTTTCAACTTTGTCACCTTTTTTGACGAGCCATTCGGAAATGGTACCTTCTGTTATCGACTCTGCTAGTTCCGGAATTTTAATTTCGCTCACTGGAATCTCCTCCTTCTGACGGATTAATGGCTTGTTCAATGATTACCCGCTGTTCTGTTTTATCTACATTTGGCTCCCCGACCGCTGGTGATGCACGATGTGGACGGCCGATATACCGCAGTGTCTGATCACCTGTCAATAATTCCCTCAAGTAATCATCAACGAAATCCCAGCTGCCCATATTCTGTGGTTCTTCCTGCACCCAAACGATTTCTTTCAAGTTTGGCAGATCTTTTAATTCTTTTTCCAGCTGCTTTTTCGGGAACGGATAAATTTGTTCAAGCCTGAGGGCGCGCAGCCATTCAAACGTTTGTTCCGAATCTTCAATAGCTTCTTCTATATCAACCATGACTTTACCACTGCCGATTAACAACCTTGTTGCATTTTTCTTACTCACTTTCAAGTTAGGCTGTTGTTTTATTGGTTCAAATTTGCCGTCTGTGAATTCTTCAGCACTGGAAGCCACCCGCTGATTACGCAATAGGCTCTTCGGTGACATCAGGATCAACGGACGCGCTTCTTCTCTTCCGCGCATAGCTGCCTGACGACGAATCAAATGGAAGTATTGTGCAGATGACGTGACATTCGCAACAATCCAGTTATTTTCAGCAGCCAATTGCAAAAAGCGTTCCAAACGGGCACTGGAATGCTCCGGCCCCTGACCTTCATAACCATGCGGCAGCAGCATCACCATATTGGATTTATCGCCCCATTTTGCACGTGCCGCAGAAATGAACTGATCAAAAATAACTTGTGCAGCATTTGCAAAATCACCAAATTGCGCTTCCCAAATAACAAGCGTGTTAGGTGCCTGCACACTATAACCATATTCAAATCCTAATACACCGGCTTCCGACAAGGGGCTATTACGGATATCAAAAGAGACATTGACGTCTTCCAATCCATGCATTGGGCAATACGTTTCACCCGTTTTGGCGTCATGGAGAACCAAGTGTCTGTGCGCAAACGTTCCGCGTTCTGTGTCCTGACCTGTTAAGCGAATTGGAATGCCATCATTCAGAATTGATGCATAAGTTAATGCTTCACCTGCACCCCAATCAGCCTTATTCCCTTCTTCGAGAACGTTCTCACGCCTGCTTAAAATACGTTTTAATTTCCGGAAGACAGTGAATCCTTCCGGGCGGGATTGTAAGTCCTTATTTAACTTTTTCAAGGTGTCAAGCGGAACAGTTGTATCAAAACGGTCAAGACCATTTGTCAAAGCTTTCGGCATGCTTTCCGGTTCCGCGTCACTTGAGTCATTTTCTTTCATGTTCTCATAAATTTCCCGCAGTTTGTTCTCGGTCTGCTTTTTCAAATTCTTCAGCTCATCCTGTTCAACAATACCCTCTTTTTGCAGTCTTTCCGCAAAAACATTAGCTGTCGTAGGATGATTATCAATATCCTGATACAGATATGGCTGTGTCGCCCGTGGTTCATCCATCTCGTTATGACCGTAACGGCGATAACCAACCAAATCAATCAGAAAGTCTTTATGGAATTTTTGACGATACTCGTAAGCCATTTTGACGGCAACAACGCATGCGACCGGATCATCAGCATTCACGTGCACAATTGGTATCTCAAAGCCTTTAGCCAAGTCACTGGCATAGCGTGTTGATCTGCCATCGGTCTGGTTAGTCGTATACCCAAGCTGATTGTTCGCGATAATATGAAGCGTCCCGCCTGTCTGATAGCCCGGAAGTCCTTTGAAGTTCAACGTTTCGGCAACGACACCTTCCCCGATGAATGCCGCATCACCATGAATCAATACAGGCAGTGCTTTGCTGAAATCCTGTTCAGGATATCCTTTTTGATAACGGTTATCCTGACCTGCACGTGCAAATCCTTCTGCAACCGGGTTCACAAATTCCAAATGCGATGGGTTATTAGCAAGCGTAATGCGTGTTCCCGTTCCGTCACCTTCCTGGACATCTTTCGTTGCGCCATAATGATATTTGACATCTCCTGTCCAGCCGGAATTAATGCCAGTTGAACCTTCAGAAGGAATCAATTCCTTATCGGGTGAATGGTGAAATTCAGAAAATATTTTGTCGAACGGTTTGCCGAGAACATGTGCCAATACACTGAGACGCCCGCGGTGAGCCATTCCCATCATGATATGTTCAATATTGTCTTTGATTGAATTTTTAACAATCCGATCAAGCATCGGGATCATTGATTCTAAACCTTCAATGGAAAAACGCTTTTGTCCGACAAATGTTTTTTGCAGGAACTCTTCAAACCCTTCCACCTGAGCGAGTCGTTCAAGCAGCTTTCTTTTATTTTCATCCGAACCGGCCGCATTATATTTGCCTGATTCGATATAATCCAACAGCCAACTACGTTCATCATCATTGTTGACATGGTCATATTCAAATGCAATGGTTCCGGAATATAACTTTTTCAGCTCACGGATCACTTCAAACCCGTCTTCCACACTGTCAGGGGCCTGCTCCCACAGTAAAGTGGCCGGGATATTCCTTAAATCCTCTTCAGATAAACCATATGTGTCAGGGTCGACCAGTTTTGTTTCACGGTTGACACGCCCAACTGGGTAAATGTCTGCCTCAAGGTGTCCGAAACGACGAATAGCCTCAACAAGTCTCATTGCTGAGGTTAATTTTTTAATATCACCAACCGACGAAACCTCTTCCGATGCCGGCAGACTTGAACCTTTAGAAAATTTAGTCCGATCAGGTGCACCATGCTTATCAAAAAGTTCGATTAAGGATGGATCGACTGCATCACGGTTTTCCTTGTATAGCTCATATTGTTCCTCAATATAGCCCATGTTCGGCCCATGAAATCTGCCCCAGAATCTTTCATGGGTTTCTTCATTCTGTGCCACGTCTATACCCCCATTTGAAGTTAACTTTATCCCCGTCGTTAAACGGCTTTCTCACTCTTATGTCATTATAGGACTCCGTGTCTGTTTCATCAACTAATATACCCTATTTTTAGAAACGAAACAATAAAGGAATTAAGTGTCCAAAAACTAAAAAAATTCATTCGGGAAAATGTTCACATGCTGGAGGGACAGTGGTCGAATCTCTCCCGAAACCTTACAGTTCACATCAGAGGAATTATTCGGTATAATGGAAGACATAATAAGATAATACGTGGTATACATATGTTGTACAAGGAGGCAGTCTCATGAAACTGGCGCTTATACTTGGCGTTGCTGTAACATTTGTCGTGTCCTGCTTAACCGCGGGGTATGATGCTAAACCCGGCGTACCGAAAAAAAATCAGTAAAAAGTTGGCCCATCCCATTTATGGGAATTATATTAAAGCATCGGCAGCTCAGCCGATGCTTTTTCATAAGTTCAGAAAATATAATTTTCAGGGGATCATTTCAATATTGAAATCGGCCAATCCGATCTCTAGCCTCCGGAAAGACGACGCAGCAGCTGATTATTTTCGAATGACCTATGTCATCCCCGGAAATCCTTGTTGTCTTAATGCCTCATAAATAATGATGGCTGCCGTATTTGCCAAATTCAGCGAACGCACTTTATCGCCCATATGCACCCTTAGACACTGATCTTCTTTTCCTTTTAAAAATTCATCCGGAAAACCGCTGCCTTCCCGGCCAAACACAAAAAACAGATCCTGGTCCGTATCTGTGAAGTCATAATCGGTGTAATAATTTGAACCGATGTTCTCAATATAATAGTACATCCCATCCGGATGTGCTTGATATAGATCCTTTATGTCATCATATTCACGGACATCAACATACGGCCAGTAATCCAGCCCTGCCCGGCGGACCATTTTATCATCGGTAGAAAATCCAAGCGGATGAATTAAGTGCAATGTTGCGTTCGCTGACAAACACGTTCTGGCAATATTGCCTGTATTTGCCGGGATTTCTGGCTGATAAAGTACGACATGCAGACCCAATGTTCAAATTCTCCTCTTCCAAATTAACATTTAAGTACATGTTCAAAAAGGAGGATAAAGATGTGTCATTTTTACCGAACTTTTTGAACAACCCCTTTAACAACTTTACTATTATATCACGACTCACCAATCCGGAAAAACTTATATTGAATATCCGGTGTCCAGGCAGTAGAATCTTCGTATGACCAATAGCGGTTGCGGCTGTTATCGGTGTGGGCATTCACCAACGGCATATCATCGGCATCTTTGGCAACGACTATGGTATTGTGATTCCAGTTGCCATCCCCTTCAAAATCATAGCAAATAATATCACCGGGCGTAAGGTCACGGGCCGATTCCATTTCTTTTCCTCTTAAGCCGGACTCTGACCCACTTAGATACCAGCGTAACGAGTGCGCCACCGCCCAGCTGAAACTCCAATTATCATCATGATACCACCAGCCACTTCCCCGATCAGGCGTCCCTCGCATCGGTGCCCCGCCAGCCCGCATGCATTGGGAAACAAAATTCGTACAATCCACATCAAACTTCCTGTATGCCGGATTATAACTATTCCACCACCGCTCCGCATACTGAACAGCTGCCCGTCTGTCATAGGAAAACCGCTCCCCGTTTGATTCCCTTAATGATGCCGTTTCAATGATTGGTTCCTTTTCCGGCGATGCGTGTCTTTTCACCATTTGATGTTCCCTAACTTCACCATTTTCCCATCTGAACTGAAATGGTATCACCTGTTCTTCGTTAAAAAACTGATCTTGCTGCTTGATTAAAAATGATAAGTGCAAAAAATACTGGAAAATCAACTGACCGGAATACCGAAGCTCCTCAAAAAGTTGGCCTTCTCCCCTGATTCGGACAATTTTAGCCCCACGGTCATGATATAATGCCTTCTTTCGTTTCCACCAGTTATCCGCCTGTAAATCAGACCGAAAAAAATCAAGCCAACTTCTCTTTAATGCATCCATAAAAATCCCCTCCATTAATAGTATATGGAGAGAATGATTGTCCCAATCCTGCTCACATGAAAACAAATCTGGTTATCCCACATATCATGGCCGCCCTCCCAAAAACAGGGGATATGATGAATGAAAATAAAGTTTGATCAAAATAGGTCTATAAACCCTGGCTTCTATAAAAAGATGAGAGCCTAGTTTTGAAAAAAAATTGATCAAAACAGGCTCTCATATTCCGTTCCATAAAACTTTTGTAAAAAAGATACAATATTATTCATCGTCTATTAAGTCTTCAATTGAATCAATATCCATGTATTCAGGAACAACAAGACCATTCCGCGTACCGGTCAAGTTGACACCTAAATCTTCAAATTCGCCTTCATACTTTTCATAGTAATCAGCATGTGTGGAAGGCAGCCACGCACCTACCATGGCATCTGCGCTTCCATCCGCGATACTGGCAAACATTGGACCAGGTTCCACTTGGATTAACTCAACTTTATAATCTAATTTATTTTCCATGACGTATTTGACAACATTAGAACTGGCAATCACATCGGCCCAGGCAACATATGGCACTTTTACGGTCGCGCCATCTCCAGGCTCTGCTCCTTCAACCCAGGAATTAACCAGGTCTTCATTATTTTCAACCCATTCTTTAGCTGCTTTTTGTTCGTCCATACCTTTTTCAATTTTCAGCATGACGTTTTGCAGGTGATCCGGCTCCCACTCGAACTGATCAAAAAACGTATAGGCCCCGGGCATATCTTCTTTTAACCCTTTACGTACAAAAGTTCTTATTTCTTCTTCTCCGCCATAAACACCTTTTGGATCTTCTAACATTTTGAGGTCATACTCAAAAAAATTCCAGTGTGGAATCCAGCCAGTCACGATGATTGGCTCTTCTTCATTAATCGCTCCATCTAACTCCGCTGTCATGGCAGCACCAGACGGGGACCCTCTGTATGTTCCAATCCAAGTTATTTGCACGTCGAAAAACACTCTCTTTCTAACGCTTCTTTGGGCCGATAAAGGCAGCCGTCATGCCGACTAATCCATAAACGATAAAAGAAGCAGCATAGCCCCATGTCCCAATAAACCAGCCAGCGAGTATTGAACCTATGACTTGCCCCACCGCCAAAAGTAAAAATGGAACGCCAATACCTAATGATGCATTCGTAATAAATACACGAATCCCCCAGACAAGGAGAACGCCGGTTAAAAATATATAAGAGCAGCCAAAAATGCCTGCTGATAAATAAGCCATTAATAAAGATTCAGGTGCAAAGGACAGAACAATTGATGCTGAAGCAATCGACAAACTCCCTGATTTGTAAGCTAATGACAGTCCCCCCTTTTCAACTAAAGAACCGGAAAACCCTCCCAGCACACCAAATAGTCCAATCATGATCCAAAATCCAGAAAGCTGCCAATCACTGTAATCACCAGCCGCTTCAAGAAAAGATCTGGAAAATGTCCAAAAGGCCGCTGTGGAAATCCCCAGGATAAGCGATGCCAAAACCAAAGGGATGGATCCTTTGACGCCTTGTATCGAGAGGTTCCCCTTTTCAAACATCAAGTTTGTACGTATCCCAGTTTTTGGAATGGCTCGGAAGTTCCATATCAATATCAGCAATGTCAAGACAGCATAGATCAAATACGTCAGTCTCCAATTTGGTGATAATACAATAGCACCTGCTCCGGAAAGGGCTATACCAAAACTTGTTCCTGAATTGATCCATGTATTTGCTTTTCCTTGTTGATCCTCTTTAATCCATAGCGATATCGCCGCACCATAAGGCGGTGATACCAAACCTGTGCTTCCTCCGGCAAGTAGCACGTCTAGCGCCAGCACCCACACATTTGGCGTGATCCCCATCAACAAAAGACCAACAAAGGCTGACAGACCGGCTAGGATAATCATTCTTCTTGGTCCTTCTCTAGTCGTGATCACAGTCGATAAAATGATTGTGACACAATAGGCTAAATAAAATAACGATGAAATTATCCCTGATACAAACTCGGACATTTCAAGTGATTGATTTATCTCAGGGAGAAGCAACCCAAAACTAAACCTCGCCAATCCATAGGTGACAGCAATCATGGTCACGCCAGGTAAAACTAACCGTGAAAATTTCATATTATTCATCCTAACACCCTGAATTATATAGAACGACCTTTCTAATTTAATTGTAAAAAAATTACGATGTATGTTGGACAAGTGTCCTCGCCATCGCAATAGAATGTTCCGTTGCTTTCTCTGCACCAATCAATGTCGTCATGGAAGTGGTTCCTTCAAGCAGCAGTGTAAGCCGATTAGCTAAATCTCGTTCATTATCTTTGCCTTTCCTTTGAGCCAATTGCTGAAAATATTTTAGCAATCTCGATTTATGTCCTCTTGCAATATTTTCAATCTCATTATCAGTTCCCGCATAATCTTCTATCGCTCTTAAAAACATATCTCCTTTGTAAGATTGTTCTTTTAACCAGCGTCCGTGTGCCTCAACAGCAAGTATAAAAGGGGAATCTGAATCCATTTCCACATGTGAATCCAAATAAGACCAATACCGTTCCTCCCGTTGCTTAAGTACTTCTTCGACCAAATTGTCCTTGGAAGGAAAATGATTATAAAGCGTCATCGTTGCTACATTCGCTTCACTGATGATTTGCTTCAATCCTACGCCACGAAATCCGTGCTCATAAAATAATCGTTCAGCTGCTTGAAGTAATGTATCTTTTTTTACAGATCGACTCATGTCACCCACTGCCCCTTCCATTAGATAGAACGACCTTTCTATTATTAGTTTATCAATTCCACGATCTTATCGTCAACCACTTCTTTCATTTTAGTAAGCTGTACTTGCAACTAACATTTCAGAGGGAGAAAGCGTCCCATTAACTTTTCCCCATGTATGTAACCCGCCAAGAAAACGGCGGATGACTGGCCCTAAATGCCCGCTTTTGTTCGGACCTTACAATGCAGGTCATAAAGGCGTTGCAACAGGTCGCCCGATAACTTATCCTTTGTTCCTTATTATTCGGGGAAAGAACGCCCAGCTGAATGAAGTTCGCTCTATTGGGCTTCATGTGTCAACAGGTATTCTTTTTTGTCCAAGCCTCCGCCGTAACCGACCATCTTTCCATTTGCACCGATGACACGATGGCAAGGCACCACAATCGAAAATGGGTTTTTATTAACAGCACCGCCAACTGCACGAACAGCTTTTGGGTTATTAATGGCTTGTGCAATATCTTTATAAGTTTTCGTATCACCATATGGAATGTCATTCAGCGCCTGCCAAACCTTCTGCTGAAAAGGCGTGCCATAAAATGCGACATCAAAGGTGAAGTCCCGTCGTTTTTCCTGAAAATAGTCACCCAGTTCCGCTGCAGCATGGGCTACTTTTTCAGGTTTTTCAATGAATGCCGGCTGATTAAAATAACGTGCGCTCCACTTTTGTAATTTCACTTCAACGTCAGCAAACGTTCCATAATCGATCCTGACAACCCTTTCCCCGTCACTGACAATCGTCAGCGTACCGACTGGGGATTCCATTTCACCGTAATACAGATTCATCATCAACGCCTCTTTTCGAATGGTTTTCAATCACGTTGCAGATGCTTCTTGCTTAAATGCCAGTCCTTTTTCCATTTCAGCCAGGACTTGTTCATCGTTTTCCTTTTCCATTGCCGCTTCAATAGCTGAAAAAGCTTTATCGGTGCCGATTTTTCCAAGCGACCATGCCGCTGTGCCGCGAATGACAGGCCGAAGATCTTCGTTCATAACAGCGATGATGTCATCAACTGCAGTCTCATCCTTATAATGCGCAAGCGCAATCAGAGCATTCCGCTGCAGCGGCTTCTTGCCGCGCCATGATCCAGCAATATGCCCAAACGTATTCTTAAATTCCCGATTTGAAATCCGGAGCATCGGTTTCAGTTTTGGTTTGGCCACATCCGGTTCCGGTTCAAACTCAGAATGGTTGTGAAAATCGATCTTCTTGTTGTATGGGCAGACGACCTGACATGTATCAAATCCGTAGATGAAATTGCCGATTTTCGGACGGAATTCATCTGGCATAAAATCTTTTGTCTGGGTTAAAAATGCAAGGCAGCGCTGGGCATTCAGCTGTCCGCCCTGAACAAGCGCACCGGTTGGACAAGCGTCAAGGCATTTTGTACACGAACCGCAGCCATCTTCCAGCGGGGTATCGGGCACAAAAGGCAGATTCGTGATCAGTTCACCAAGATAGACCCACGATCCGAACTCGGGGGTGATGATGGCGGTATTTTTACCGCTAAATCCGATTCCGGCCCGCTCGGCAACAGCCCGGTCAGACAGTTCACCGGTGTCAACCATAACTTTTGTGGACGCTTCAGGCACTTTTTCTTTAATAAAAGCAGACAGTTTACTAAGTTTATCCCTTAATACCTCATGGTAATCCACACCCCAGGAAGCACGGCAAAATACGCCCCGACGTTCTTCTTTAGTATTTTTCGGTCGATCTTTGATACGTGACGGGTAGGTCAGAGCAATCGAAATGATCGACTGAGCTTCCGGCAGCAACCTGTCAGGTTCGGTCCGCTCCTCTACTGAACCTTTTTCAAAACCCGACTGATAGCCCAGTTTCTGCTGCCGCTTCAACCGTTCTTTCAATTCTAAAAATACATCCGCAGAAGCAAACCCGATTTTATCGATTCCGATTTCTTTGCTATAATCGATGATTTCCTGTTTTAGCTGATCTGTATTCATCCGGGCCGCCTCCCTTTCTGATTTCTACTGTTTCTGATTAACCTTTGCTGTACGCATTCTGTTCAAAACAGCAGCGATTTCGTAGCGTCTTGGACGTGCAATATCGCCTGGATGTTGATTTTTGAACCCTGTAAACGATGCGAGTCCTTGTTGATCCATTTGCTGTTCAATCGTATTGAGCAGTTCATGCAGTGTTTTATTCCCAAGTCCATTAGTCCGGTCAAGATGCTGAATGATTTCAGCAATCATTCTCGTTTGTGATGTATCGACAAGCTGTTCAGTTGCCGCAAACGTAATATCCGTTTGCCCCATCAAAATTTTTGTCAGACCTTTAGCCTGTGTTTTGGACTTTTTTCCTTTTCTGGTCTGCAATGAATGTTGCTGGAAGTAACGCTCACTGATGGTGCCAAACATCTCTTCAGAAATCGCTCCCCGATCAATCGGATTAGCCGCTGCAATCGCTTTTGCTTCATCCGTTACATTATAAGGCACATAAGCTTCCATCATAATGACCGAGTCGGCTACATCAAAATAATCACCAGATCCGCCCATGACAAGAAGCGTTGACACATCAAGCTGATCACGCAACTGTTTGATTTTATCAATGAACGGTGTGATGGGTTCTTTATCTTTATGAACCAGCTGCTGCATCCGTTGATCACGAATCATAAAGTTGGTGGCACTTGTATCCTCATCAATCAACAGCGTTGTGGCCCCGGCTTCCAGAGCTTCCATCACATTTGCCGCCTGTGATGTACTGCCACTGGCATTTTCCGTTGAGAAAAACGATGTATCCTGCTTATGCGGCAGGTTATTGATGAACGGCGAAATATTGACGCCCGTTATCTGCCGGCCATCTTCAGCACGGATTTTCACGGCATCCGGATCCGTGAGCACATATTCACGACCGTCTCCTTTTGTATGAGAATAGACCCCGCATTCAATCGCTTCAAGTATCGTACTTTTTCCATGATAACCGCCGCCGACGATCAGGGTAATCCCTTTTTCAACCGCCATACCTTTAATGGGTGCAGTCTGGTGCGGAATCTCGATTGTCACTTCATTTTCTGTCGGGCTCTGAAACGGCACAGCATCTTTCAACGGCCGATTGCTGATACCGCTCCCTCTTGGAAGAATAGACCCATTGGCCACAAATGAAATCCAATCGTTTTTGCGCATTTCCGCCCTGATCGCTTCCTGCTGGTCAGCCAATTGGACAGCATTTTCAATCTCCTTATCGCTAATCGAGAAAACGGAATTGTTAAGAATCGATGGAATAGCATTAGCAAATAATTTCTCCGCCTCTCGCCCGTTTATCTTGCGTCCGTTCGCCGGCAGCCCGACTGAAATGCATACAGTGATTGAGTTGGAGTCAGCCTGAACAGCGCTTCTTTCAAGCACTTCCTGCCCCGGCCGGTCAAACTGTATATTACCGCTTTTTCCCGACCCTTTTATGGAAAAATTGCCTTTTGCTATGGCAGTGCCGACCTTGCGCGCAATGACGTCCTCAGTGGCCACTCTGCGTCTGTATGACGCAAGCCACTCGTCTTTCAGTGCACGTTTTCTTGTCGGAACAACTGCCCGGATTTTTGAAGGTGTCGCAAACGGATCACCCTGGACATAATCTATATATAAATCAAAATTAGAAAATTTGTAGTGACCTTGCACACTTTTATACGCTTTATATCCTTTCCCATCAATCTTTTTTAATATCTGCATTAATTGTTTCATAACGTACCCCTCAATTTATGATGATTTTGTTCCGCCTTAACGGGCAACAAGACCACCGCTTTAAGATCAAAGAAGCCAAGAGAGAGCGGGGGGTCAGCAGCCCGTAAAAGGCCCGATTCTGTTCAGGCCTGCACGACGCAGGTCACAAAGGCGTTGCGACAGGACAAGGAAAGCTTCGACAGCAATACATCGCACGAAGAAAAAGTGATTTCCTTTTTCGAGGACGTCGCGAAGTTAGCCTTTGTTCCTTAATATCAGCGGGGTAAGAATGCCCCGCTGAATGAAGTTTCACATTATCCATAGAATACATGGTGAAAATGCCACATTCAAGTAATGCGGGAAGGCGGACTATGCTATGTAAAAAACGCAATGCTTCGTTATATAGCGAAACACTGCGTTATGACGTATGTATGGAGCGGGTGATGGGAATCGAACCCACGACATCAGCTTGGAAGGCTGAGGTTTTACCACTAAACTACACCCGCATGCTCATTAATTGATTCTATTTTATGTTCAAGAGCTGATCATTCTGTTGCGTTGGACGTTTTCAGTACATGCAAAATATGTATTATTTTGAAGAACATTTTATATTATACCAACCTTGCCAAATGGAATCAACCGTTTATATAATTTTTTTGATTATACCCTTTTGTCCTACTTTAACGACAGTAACTCCATTTCAACTGACAATCAATGGAAAAAAGCGCTCCACTGAATGACGTTTCACTTTATCCCACATGTAACGAATAGTAACCCCCAAAAACGGCGGCTAACTGACCTTAAATGTTCAATTCTGTTCGGGCCTGCACGATGCAGGTCACAAAGGCGTTGCCACTGGACGTGGCGTTCTTAGCCTTTGTTCCCCTATTCAACAGGGAAAGAACACCCTGTTGAATGAAGTTTCATTTTATTTTTATAATCGACATGAGGTTCAAAAAAGGGGCATCGTTAAAGAAAATTTTTTCATGCCACTTTTAGACGTTGTCTTTCGATTATAGTTATGAGCCCCCCTACAGCACGCAATTTTCAACACTGCATTGCTCACAAACCAGCAGTTCCCTGAAGTAATCCATATTTTTGATTCTATAACGTTTATTTTCATTATCAATGAGCCCTTCTTTTTTCCATTTATTAACAATCCGGCTCACAGTTTCCCTGGAGACGGCAATATGTCTGCTGATATCCTGGATCATGACCGGTTCAGTGATCTGGATGCCGCCAGGGGTAACAACACCGTGCATGTTGGCGTAACGTACAAAAACTGAAGCAACTGCACCTTCTGAACCAAAAGCAATATAGTCCCGCATTTTTGCTTTGCTTGCTTCCAATGATTCGGCTAACCACCGGGTAAAGTGAAGACTGAGACCGCCATTTTGTGATAAAAGGGCTTCAATCGTGTTACGTTTTATCGCATAAATAACACTGTCCTGCAAAGCTTTTGCTGAATTTGAATAATTAACACCGCCAAAAACACCAATTTCACCAAAGCCGTCGTGCACACCACGTATGAAAATGGTCAGTTCTTTGCCTGAATCGATTGTTTTGAAAATACGTATATTCCCGGTATGTAAAAAATATAAATGTTCAGCAGGTGTACCTTCTTCAAAAACAAGAGAATTTTTAGGTATATGTAACTCATTTGACGCAGCTATAAGCATGTCACAATCTTGCGGGTTTAGCCGTTCCAGTAATGGTTCCATTTCATCCCTCCCTTGTTTTCCATAATGTTCATATATCACATTATAGAGAAATTTAAACCATTATTCTGTGATATTTGTCATTCTTTACAGAAAGAGATTAGCACTTTAAAATAAAATTAATGTCAAGGAGGCGAGCAAAATGTCAGTTTACCCGATTGTACTATCACAAACCAGTTTTATGCACCGTGAAGAACTTTCATTCCCTTTTGAAGAACGTGGACTGCAGTTTGGCGACGGCATTTATGAAGTGATTCGTATTTATGATGGTGCCTGCTATCTGCTCAAGCAGCACATCGATCGACTATTCCGTTCTGCTGAGGCCATCAAAATTGTTTTGCCATTTTCCAAACAAGACATCACGAATAGATTAAACGATTTATTGTCGCAGAATGAAATGACATCTGATGGCATTATATACCTGCAAGCGACTCGTGGTTCCGCACCACGCAGCCATGCTTTTCCAGCAGAAACACCGGCAAATGTTTATGCCTACATTCGGGATATGCCACGTAAAACGAATCATTTGACAAATGGCGTTTCAGCCATCACACAACGTGATACCCGCTGGGAAAATTGCTATATCAAGAGTCTCAATCTGCTCCCGAATGTGCTTGCAAAACAGGCAGCACAAGAAAACGGCAGCTATGAGGCCATTTTGGAGCGGGATGGAATCGTGACCGAATGCAGTTCATCCAATGTTTATCTTGTAAAAGACGGCAAGATATACACACATCCTGCAACACATGCTATTCTCCATGGCTGTGTCCGCATGCAGGTTGAACAATTTGCATCTGATATGAATATACCGTTTGTCGAAGAAGCTTTTACGGTTGACGATATCACCGATGCGGATGAGTTATTCCTGTCAAGCAGCACGTCTGAAATCATGCCGATTGTTGAAGTTGACGGGAATCTAATCGCTGATGGCGCACCCGGCAGCATCACCAAACAACTTCAGGGAGCGTATGAGACAGATACCGGCATAATCAAGCAGCAAGTCTAGCCTTTTGCCTATAGTCAAAAGGCTTTTCTTTTATTCAATCGTAACCGTATTGATACGTTATTCTAAATAGTTTAAAATTAATTCAATGGTAATTAGGGACATGAGCGTGAGTGCGGAAATTAGGGTGCGAAACCTGAAACTTGGGCAAGTTGCACCCAATCATGGGCACGAAAACAAAAATATGTGCGGGTGAGCCAGACACTTGAGCCCGAAATCCACACACATGGGCGCGTCAACCAGAAACTTGGGACCGGACGTGCAAACTGAATCATGTCCCGAGCGTCAAAACTCGTGCTGCTGCTTTATGCCGTCCGCGAGCCTTAGTACAGAAACCGACGCGACGGTAAAAACCTTGACGGGAGGAGAAAATTAGTTATGAACACACCGAAACGTTCCTTAACAGTGGAGGACTTAAAGCATATTGATGTTTTCAGTGATCCGCAATCGACACCGGACGGAAATGCTTATGCATTTGTATCCACCGCTGCCAACAACGACAATGACTACGCTTCACAGATTTTTTTTCAAGCATTAAATGACGAAGAACCGAGGCAATGGACTTTTGATGATACTAAAAATAGTCACCCGCGCTTTTCACCCGACGGCCAAAAACTTGTTTTCCAGTCCACCAGAAGTGGTGTCCCGCAATTATGGCTATTACATACAGACGGCGGTGAAGCCAGACAGCTGACCACGTTTAAACATGGCGCGGTAAATCCCGAATGGTCGAAAGATGGCAAAAAAATCATTTTCAGTGCACCGCTCGAAAAAGACGATGATGTCAAAGATCAGCAGGAATCATCCAAACAAGAACGTGATAAAGAACTGGAGGAAAAAAGGAAACAACCGCTTGTGGTCAATCGCTTAAACTATAAATCAGATGCAGACGGATTCCTCGATGATAAACACACACAAATTATCCGATACAATGTGGAAGATGAAACCTTTGAACAACTCACATCTGCTGATTCGGACCACCACTTTGAAGACATATCACCGGATGGACAACATATCTTATTCAGTGCTAACCTCAGCGAAGACAAGGATTACGAACTAACGAAAGACCTTCATCTATTGAATTTATCAACGAAAGACATGAGAACATTGACGAACGGAAAGGGGCAGTACGGCAATGCCCGCTTTTCGCCTGACGGATCACAAATCACCTGTTTTGGCCATGAATTTGCATACCAGGGCGCCACATTAAACAAATTATTCGTTTTTGATGCAGCCTCTGGTGAGAGAACCTGTCTAAGCGGTGACTGGGATTTTCAATTGGGTGATGCCATGATTGGGGATACGCGAATGGGACAATCGGAAAACGGTCCTGTCTGGAGCAGCGATGGACAGCATCTGTTTTTCCTCGGTACAGATCATGGCGCAACCGGGCTTTACCAGGCTTCCCTCGATGGCGACTTAAACGAACTATACAAAGACAGCAATCACGTTTTCGGTTTTTCCTATAACGATGGGAAATTTATTCTTGGCATCAGTACACCAACAGATCCTGGCAACTTCTATCAATTGGACAACGATAAGAAATTGACCCGATTAACGGATGCTAACAGGGAATTTTTGGATGACGTGCAGTTAAGTGAACCGGAAACATTGACATTTAAGGCAGATGACGGCTGGGACATTCAAGGCTGGCTGCTGCGTCCGTATGGATTTGAGGAAGACAAACAATATCCGTTCATATTGGAGGTCCATGGTGGTCCGCACGCCATGTACGGTCAGACATTTTTTCATGAAATGCAGCTGCTCGCTGCCAAAGGCTATGTCGTATTGTATACCAACCCGCGCGGCAGCCATGGTTACGGACAGGAGTTTGTGAACGCCTGCCGGGAGGATTATGGCGGAAAAGACTATTCCGATTTGATGCGTGCTGTTGACTTTGTTCTGGAGGAATATGATTTTATTGACGAAGACCGACTTGGCGTAACCGGTGGCAGCTATGGCGGGTTTATGACCAACTGGATTGTCGGCCATACCAACCGGTTTAAGGCAGCCGTCACGCAGCGCTGCATCAGTAACTGGCTCAGTTTTTACGGTGTCAGTGATATTGGCTATTTTTTCACTAAATGGGAACTTGGCAAAAACTTGCTGGACGACCCGGCAAAACTGTGGGATTTCTCACCATTGAAATATGCCGAAAACATTGAGACACCTTTATTGATCGTGCATGGAGAAAAAGATTTCCGCTGCCCGATCGAACAAGGTGAGCAAATGTTTGTGACCTTAAAGCATTTACGAAAGGAAGTTGAATTTGTCCGCTTCCCTGATGCCAATCATGAATTAAGCCGGAGCGGTAAACCGGAAATGCGTATTGAACGCTTGAATCACATCACGCGCTGGCTTGACGAATATCTTTAGTCAAGCAAAAACGGACGCTCCCCATCTGCGGGACCGTCCATTTTGCTTATTGCCATTCTGTGTATTTTTCCAAAAACGCATTAACCTTATTAATATACTTATCCTTAGCCGCAACATAAGGTTCGCCATGACCGGCGCCTTCAACAATCATAAGCTCAGCATCACTTTTCGTATTTTCATATAATGTTTCCGACATGCTGGTCGGGACAAACGTATCGGCATCCCCATGGATATACAGGATTGGCACTTCTGCCTTTTTGACCTGCTCCAAAGCTGAGGCTTCTTTCAGCGAATAGCCTGCTCTTAGCTGCGTTACAATACTTGTGGATGGCAGGAACGGGAATGTTGGGAGGTTAAACATCCGATCCATCTGGTATGCGAACAAATCATTTACACTCGTGTATGGACTATCAGCAATGACGGCTTTTACGTTATCCGGCAGCTCTTCACCAGCAGTCATCAAAACAGCAGCTGCCCCCATTGAAATGCCGTGCAAAATGATTTCCGTATCGTTTCCATATGTCTCTATAATCCGGTCAATCCAGTCCACATAGTCAAGACGGTCATGCCAGCCGAAACCGATATAGTCACCCTCACTCGCGCCATGACCGCGTGCGTCAGCCGTAAATATGTTATAGCCTTTCTGCTCATAATAATACTGGCCGAACAAACCCATATCCATCGCATTGCCGAGATAACCATGCGCCATCACAACAACTTTATCAGATGGTTCTTCCGCTTCAAGAAAATAACCTTTCAATTCCAGGCCATCATGGGATACACTCGTCCATTCATCAAACGCCTGCCCGTCAACCCACGAACGCCAATCACCTTCAAGCAGGACATCCATCGTTTCCGCGGATACTTCCAGGTCCTCATTCCCCTGCAGGAAATCCTTTTCACCTCGCTCAATGGCCAAATTATAAAAATAAAAACTTGCCATAATATCTATAATGAACAGGACACTCAGAATCCCGATAACAATTTTCAGCCACGTCTTCCGTTTCACATTGCCTCTCCTCTCAAAGTCTATATCTCTACTCCCCATTATACAAAAAATCAGGAACAATTTTGCCTAGCATTTAATGGTACTTCTTAGAAATTGACTCAAGTATTCTGTGCTGAGCAGCAAAAAACGGACAGGAAATCCTGCCCCCATCTCGTGTCGTATCCCTATTTTACCGAAAATAGAAACGCCAAATATAGGCATATAACAGTGGTTCAAACTGTCACCATCTGATTTATGAGAATTTTTTACTATTTTTTGAAAATGACAAGCTTTTCCAATTTATTTGTAGTATAATAAATGGACAGCTTATTGCGAGGATGCTTTGAAATCAAAGCAGCAGGAGAAAATTCTCTTTGCTGGCGGCTTCATAGTCCCTATGTGAAGGGGGTTGAAGTTAGTGATCCCAATTGACAAGGCGCTCGAGTTGATGCTGATGTTTGGGACGCTCGTATTGTTAATTGCAGGTAATAATGAAAAAAAGTAATACCCGAGATCTCCTGGGCAAATTCGAGGGCATTACTTTTTTCAGCCACTGATTGAAGCCGTCATTCTCAGCAGATAACTGTCATGAGTCGCAAGTTGCCGCTTGCGGCTCATTTACGGTCTTTTGAAAAACAACCAATTCCATTCTATTTAGCGCTGCTCATAAATATTCATAAAACCACCGATGTTTTTCCAATGATCCCACCGCAATCCAGTATATAAGGCTGACGATAACAAACGATCTTCATATGATGGTCTTAAGCATATTGTATCATCTCCAAGAGCCAAAATCCATCAGAGACTCCGTTCAGCGAAGAAAGCATTCGAATATGAAAATACGGAAAGAGAGGACGGTCCTATACCTAATACAACTAATGTCCAGGTATTGGTGGTAACATAAAAATAGAAGGATAATAAACACTTTAATCCTTTTTAAGTGAAGAAAGTATGCATTTTGCGGATCCTGAGTCTTTCTTATTTGAAACGGCTGTTTTTTGTCAGTTTCGCCGGGATAAAATAAGCAATCGCAGCCGAAAGAAATGCAAATAATAATGTCAATAAAAAAGAACTGTGGCTGCTTGTTAAAACAACCTCTTGAGGTGCATCAGCACTTAGATTCCATGCCTCCTCAATATCCGGCGTATATGCTAAAGTCAAAATCATTCCGGACAAAATCTGGAACAATGAAAACAGCACGATAAAACTAATAGCAAAAATTACATATTTTTTCATTGTTAACCCTCCCATTTTTCATCCGTATTGTCAAAAGTTTCTTAGTAAAAACTACTAGTTTTCCCGATTTCATGCGTTTTTATACAAAAAAACTTGCCACCCCCTTCAATATAGGGTATTAATGAGGTAACCACACACCCAAAAATACCTAAAAAGGAAGTGAC
>NZ_DATGTI010000053.1:0-18636 GCF_035301925.1 Lentibacillus sp.
GGAGGATGTGATTAGCCAGGGTTTAGAAGCTCACTCAGAAAATAATATTACAGACCCGGATGAATTGCGCGACCATCTGGCATCAATCCGCGAGAGGGGTTACGCCATCAGCACAGAAGAATTACGGGAAGGCATCAAATCGGTTGCCGCGCCAATCCGCGACCATACCGGAAAAGTAGTCAGTGCGATTACAGTTGTAGGCCCTCTTCAGCGGATGACAAACAACAAAATCCCCGACATCGCCAAAAAAGTCGTCGCCGCCGGGAAAGACGCCTCTGAACGCCTGGGGTATGATGAACGATACGTTAAACGAATGAACATGCTAAACCGGTAACATGGGACAGAGGGTCAGACCCCGCGTCCCAGAAAAACTGCCCCAACCATCACGATGAATGATGATTGTGGCAGTTATTGTCTTCTACGTTGTTTTTAACTGCTTCTCCTCTTACCAATAACAAAATTCCCGACATGCCAAAAAGTCGTGGCGGCAGGGAGAAATGCCTCTGAACGGCTGGGGTATGATGAGCGGTATGTGAGACGGATGAACATGCTGAATCAGTTTTAGGCTTGTTCAGAATGGGACAAGGGGTCTGACCCTCTGTCCCCCTTCAGGGCTGATTTATTCTATGATGATTTCAATTGCTGCGCCTGTTTTGCCTCCTGTTTATCCATTCGGTTATTTTTCAGGAACATATAGAACGAAGCACCAAATATGATGACATAGCCAATCACACTGAGCAGCGTCGGAATCTGGCCAAACAGCACGATGCTCAGCAGCGCCGAATAAACGACTGTTGAATAAAAGAAAATCGAAATTTCGTTGGCAGGGGCAAACTTGTAAGCAAGCGTTATGCCAAACTGACCAACCGTTGCAAAGGTACCTGCCAGAATTAACAAGACCCATTGCTGCCAGCTCATCGATTCATAAAGAAAAATCGTAAACGGCAGCAGGACCAACGTTGTAAAAAATGAAAAATAAAAGACAACTGTATAATGTTTTTCCCTACTGCCTAAAACGCGGAGAAGCGTGTAAGCACCAGCTGCAAATACCGCTCCAAGCACCCCAATAATATAAGGGAATACGTCGACGGAGAATTCCGGCTGGATAATGAACAATGCCCCGACAAAAGCCACAAGAATGGCGATTACCTGAAACCGGTGCGCCTTTTCTTTCAGGAAAATCGCACAAAATATAATGAGAATGAACGGACTGAGTTTGTTCAGCATTTCAGCATCGGATAACACGAGATGGTCAATCGCGTAAAAGTTCAGTACGATTCCGAACGCTCCTAAGACTGAACGGGATAACAGCAATTTCTGATTTTCTTTTTTTCCGAATATCCGTTCATTATGACGCAAAACAACACCTAATGTGATGATAGCTGCTACAATATTGCGGAAAAAAGCTTTCTGCATCGTTGGCAAATCACCGGAAAGCTTGACGAAAGCACCCATGAGCGAAAAACCCAATGCAGAAATTAATAACAAAAGAATGCCTTTATTGCGATCAGACATGATCTGTTCCTCCAATTTCCAAATCAATCTTGCTGTTGCGCAGTGCACAAGCCCATGATTGCTGTGCTTGAGCCCATGTGCATGACAGATGCGCCCATAATTGTCCTCCACGCGCCCATGTTGGACACTTTCGGGAACATATTTGTGATTTCGAACCCATGTTTGCGGGATCATGCCCATGTTTAACGCACTCCCGCCCATGTTTATGGGATCATGCCCATGTTCAATGTATCCCCCTTATGTCTACACGGGCAAGCACATGTCAACTGTACTCGTACTCATACTTTGCTGCGTTCACGCCGATAAGTCTGTCATTTGGGACGTTATCGGCACTAATAATCTATGCTAATACAAATTCAGGCGAATGGAAAGAAATTTGTTTAATGGGATGGAAAGGCTGCTATTCCCTATTCACAGGGCAGCCATAATGTCCAAAGCCGATAAGCCATAACCCGTCAAATCTAATCCGATTGTTGACACACAAGGCCTATATAACCAATAACAGTTGGATTTTCATAATCATCATCGGCATTATTTCCCGGGAAATGACAAAAATCTTATTATATATGTAAGAGGGCCACATGGATCTGACCCATGTCCCGTAACTGATTTATTATTTATTTAATTTAACCGAACCGCTATTCATGATATAATGTATCTGGTAAGTCGACTTTTGCCCAAATACATAATGTCCCCCAAGTGGAAAAAGGTAATTTTATCATGATAAAGGAGTGTCACACATGAATCAGAAACACTTTGAACAAATGAAAAACGGTGATGGATTTATCGCAGCGCTTGACCAGAGTGGCGGCAGTACACCGAAAGCACTGCGGCTGTATGGTATTTCAGAAGATCAATATTCCAATGAAGATGAAATGTTTGACCTTGTCCACGACATGCGGACACGGATTATCACATCGCCTGCTTTTGATTCCAAGCATATCATCGGCGCCATCTTGTTTGAGCAAACGATGGACCGCGAAATTGAAGGTATGTACACCGGTGATTATTTGGCTGAGAAAAAAGGCGTTGTCCCTTTTCTGAAAGTGGATAAAGGCCTTGCCGAGGAATCAAATGGCGTGCAGCTGATGAAGCCGATCGATGACCTTGATGACAAGCTTAAACGGGCAAATGAGCGTCATATATTCGGTACCAAAATGCGCTCTGTCATTAAGGAAGCCAACCAAGAAGGCATCAAAGCCGTTGTCGACCAGCAATTCGAAATCGGCAAAAAAATTATTGATGCCGGCCTGGTCCCAATCATTGAGCCGGAAGTGGATATTAA
This sequence comes from Lentibacillus sp., assembly GCF_035301925.1. Classification (GTDB taxonomy): domain Bacteria; phylum Bacillota; class Bacilli; order Bacillales; family Amphibacillaceae; genus Lentibacillus. The sequence goes on from NZ_DATGTI010000053.1 coordinate 2,801, forward strand.
CAGCCCGGAAAAAGAAAAATGTGAAGAACTGCTGAAGGCGGAAATCCGCAGTCATCTGGACAATCTTGGCCAGGATGATCATGTCATGCTGAAGCTGACCATTCCAACGGTCGCTAACACGTATAAAGAATTGATTGAGCATCCAAATGTTGTAAGGGTTGTCGCGCTGTCCGGCGGTTATGCGACGGAGGAAGCGAATGAAAAGCTGAAAGAAAATAACGACCTCATCGCCAGCTTCTCACGTGCATTGACCCAGGATTTGAATGTCAACCAGACAGATGAAGAGTTCAATGCCGAACTCGAAAAAGCCGTAAAATCCATTTACGAAGCTTCGATTACGTGAGGACGTTCATCCGAGAATTTTCATAATGATCCAGGCAATGAACAAACAGCAAAAATCCCCAGGGTGTCTCGCCCTGGGGATTTTTTTGTGGCCAATATTGATCATAATCATAATCTTCAAATGACCTTCCCTATTCTATTGCAACTCTCATAAAATGCCTTTTGATCTGTTTCCTGGCATTAACCGGTCCTCGTGGCTGGCGCCAGTTCGTGAAAGTACCTTGTTGCTATGTTGTTGATTTTTTCCAAGTTATCTTTGTCAAAAGCTATCAGAAAACAGGTTGCCGGTCCTGCAGATCTTTCATCGTCTAACGTACTTTCTAACTTATCCTCGCTTTTCATTCATTCCTGCCATGCGAATAAAATTCCCTTACAGCCGACTGAGGTGGAGATGAAAAACAGGTTCCTCGTCCCAGTTATCCCCTATGAGACGATTGATCTGTTTCTCATATCGTTTATATTGTCGTATTGAAGATGCTGGTTTGTTTGAACTGTTATTCTAGGCATATTTGTACCACCTTTGCGGAATTTGCGAAGAAACGTTTATTTATTCTATTCTACTTTTTTGATTAATTAACCCAGACAACGTAGAGCGCTTCTCCTTAAATAATCATATAACGTCATTTATTCATGACTTGATCTTGGAAATAGGTTGTTCTTAGGAAGGACATTTGCAGATAAATGATTGGTTATTGGACAAAGGGAATGAGGTCAAGCTAAGGTATACAAATATAGGTTTAAAATTTATCTCCACGCTTAAAATCACAATTATTAGCAGCGTATTATGCGCCACAGCATTTTTTATACTTTTTCCCGCTCCCACACGGACAAGGGGCATTTCTTTTTGGCATTTCCTGTACAACTTCATCAGTTTTTTTGCTTCCCGTTAAAGCTGTTGCCCCGGCAGCCTTCATTTCTTTGTAGCGTTTCTTGAATAATTCTATTGCCTCGTCTCTGTCTACACTGTCTCTTAATGTGTGCTTCACAATTTCATATGCCTGTTTGTTTGAAATGCCGCTTGTATCCATAATACTGTATTTTTTATTTTTCAATCGCAGCAAGACAGTAAAGACCACATTTTCGCTGTCTTCAACAAATTGAAGTATGACATTTTCACACTTACATCTTGGGTTCATACAATATCTGTCGTATATAAAGTATTGTTCATCACCTAATTCAATTCCCAGTGCAATCCCACTGGAAATTCCGAATACGTCGATGTAAGGAAATGTAACCCCATTTAAAATATTAGCAGGTTTGAGTGCATTCATTTTCCACTTCAGCTCCTTTTAGATGATTCTGTTTTTCGATTGCCATTGACAATCGATTTGCCTTCTTTTCCAGCTTCATAGCGCGCTCTTTTAATTTGTCGGGATCGAACAAAGCTTTCCGATAAATTGTCTATTGCATATGATAGGCTTGAATCCTTTCCACCGGCTTCCTCATTCCGAACCTTTTTAGTAAAATTGCCTTACCACGCAGCTGTTTCCCAGCTCAATGGCTTCAGCAATAGACACAAATCGCCATCTTCCCATTTGAAAATATGGTCAGTGTTTGCCTTGGCGATAAGATAGTCAATTTTCCGTCAATCTTCGCGAATCTGTTTCAATTCCTGCGTCAGCTGGTTGAATATTCGACCGTCATTTTTCCATTGATAGATATTGATTTGCGGTTGCAGTAAAATTCCGGGCAACACCAAGCGTATAATCTGTTCCCATGAAAAAGTCATTCGATATTTTGAAAGCAAATAGACAAAAACACGATCGATATTTTCGAGGCTGATGGCTGATGACTAAAAAATGTGAGTAGTTCATTTATTTTTCGGGAAATGTTAACATACTGAGGTCTATGGTGAATACTAGCCTTGGTTTCCCATTTTGCTAATCTAAGAGGATTACCAGAAGTTTTAAATTGAAGAAACGCTAAAATACTATTACTATTTACCTATCATTATACAAGAATACGTGTTCTTGTCAATGACAAAATTCGATATTTTTTAATTTTTAATATTTTCTAGTCGGGCATTCGAACAGGTGTAAGCTGAATTTGAGTATTGAGATCAACTAAAAGAAAGGTGTTCAGATACGGATACATCAAAACTAAACAAGCGCATCTTGTACAACTTCAAAATAACAACCGAGCCCGCTTTAAAGGATTCCTCCCAGTGGCGGCCTCTACGGTTTATAGAGCCTGCATTTGTAAGATGCCCGCTCATGTCTCGTTTATCGCGGATATTATAAATGTGAGTATTACTTAAAGAATTTTAGTAAAAATAGACAGTATGATAATATTAGAGTAAAAATAAGGAGGACATCAAATGGGGGCATCACAACCCGACATGATGGAATGCCGTAATGAGGTACTTGATTTAACCAAACAGCTTGTCGGTATCCAAAGTATCGTTAATACGGAGGGCGAGAAGGTCATTGCCCATTCTTTGTATACATTGCTTTCATCTTTTCCCTATTTTACATCGAACCCGGAACGCGTGACAATTGAAGAAACGACAAACGATGAATTGGATCGGTACAATGTGCTGGCCTTTGTGAAAGGGACAAAGACTGCGAGCAACCGGACCGTTATCTTAATGGGGCATATGGATACGGTTGGTGTCGATGATTTTAATCAATTGCATGAATATGCTTTTATGCCGGACGAATGGATGGAAATCCTGGAAAATGAGGATATACCCGCATCCGTAAGAGAGCAGTTGCAATCCGGTGACTGGCTTTTTGGCAGGGGTGCCCTGGATATGAAAAGCGGTCTCGCCAGTCATATCTATCTGCTGAAATATTACGCAGAGCACCCCGAAGAACTGGCAGGTAATCTCGTGTTTATCGCTGAGTGTGATGAGGAAGATGGCTCACACGGCATTCTGTCCGCACTCAAAACACTGAAAAGTTGGCAAGAAGAGCACCATTTTGATTATGTTGCTGCTGTCAATAGTGATTTTATGTCACCACGTTCTGAAGAAGATGAGAATCGTTATGTATATAAAGGCGTGGCTGGAAAACTTCTCCCATCCTTTTTGATAACCGGTGCTGAGACACATGTCGGGGACGTGTTTGATGGCCTTGATCCGAATTTTATTGCGGCTGAATTAACCAGACAGATCAGTTATAATCCGGAACTCTGTGATGAAGCGCTCGGTGAAATAACGGTCCCTCCCGTCGCTTTAAAACAGACAGATTTGAAGCCGACCTATACAGTCCAAACAGCATTATCCGCATATGTGTATTACAATTTCTTTATCCATTCCTGGTCGCCAAAAGAAGTATTGGAAAAATTAAAAGAACAGGCACATATTGCGTTTACAAATGCGCTTGACACATTCAAAGAACGCTACCGGCGATTTTGTGAAATCAGTCATAAACCGTACAAAGAAATACCTTGGCAGCCGCGGGTTTTTCTATATGAGGAAATGGAACAAATGCTGATTGAAACACACGGTGATGCCTTTATTCAGCATATGGATCATTTTAAGCAGGAGCTGTTAAATGATGACACATTGGATACCCGCATGTTTGCAGCCCGGGTTGTTGAAGAAGCGTGGAAATGGATGGCGGATAAAAGCCCAGCCATATTTGTGTTCTATTCATCCTTATATTCACCACGAATTGAATTATCCGGAAAAACGGAAAATGAACAAATTCTGATTGATGCTCTTGAACATGCCGTTAAATCTGTTCAGCCCAACTATGATCACCCAATTGCACTAAGGAACTTTTTCCCGTATATTTCGGATGCAAGTTTTATGGCGTTAAGTGATGATACGGCAGGAATTGCAGCGATTGAGCATAATAATCCTGCATGGGGCACCAAGCACTATGTGGATTATCAGGACATTCGTGATATCAATGTGCCGGTGATTAACATCGGGCCATACGGGATGGACGGTCATAAACGATTGGAACGCGTGGAAATGACTTATTCATTTGAAATCGTACCGAATATGACGAATATGGTGATTCAAAAGATGCTGTATGAAACGTCAGCTAAATAAATCAACAGTTCAGGGAACATCAGAAGCAGCTGACACTCTTTTACAATCCAATCACGAAAGTTTTTTTCAGGTGCGGGACAGGAGTGACATGAGAAGAAGTTCTTTTTCCCTCCTGTCCCCTTTCAATATAAAAGAGGCTCCTTCAAAGTAAAGTAATCACTTTATACAAAGAAGGAGAGAAAACCACTTTACCTAATTTATAGATTACTTCACTTCCTCTAACGCAGTTGGCAAGACTCTTACATCATTTTTCCAGCTAGAACAAAAAGGCAGCCATACTAAATGACTGCCTCTTCACTTATAACATAAACCAGAATTTATTTATAAAACACCACTGGGTCTAATCATTGTTGCATTGATAAAGGCTTAACATTTCCACATTAAAGAACGAGTAGTTCGTGTTCATGCAAACTAGCATGTGCACAACCAAGTCAAGTCACAAGTTCCTAGCATACTCAGATCAATTTATCACGATTCTTCCTGTACAGGAAAAACGTTTCTCAAATCAATCGTCAGGTTTTCTAATACATGTACTGGAACAACGTCTCCTTTGTCATAGACATTAGCCAGTTCCAGCGAACGACCTTTTAAAAGATAAACCTCTACAATTTGATTAGCCGGATCAATAATCCAATACTCGTTCACACCTGCTTGTTGGTATGCCAATCTCTTATCCATACGGTCAATCTTTGCAGAAGAGGGTGATATAATCTCAATAACCAAATCCGGCGCACCTATGATCTTGTTTCGTTTAATCTTGTTTGGGTCACATACAACAATCAAATCCGGTATCAGCCAATTTCTGACACGATCATCCATCCACTCTTGACTGGCATCTTCAAATAGGTAAACGTCAATTGGGGCAGCATAGGCTTTACAAGTTTTCCCTCTTAGATACGAGCCAAATTCAATGGACAATTGCATGGAGATATCCTGATGTTCAGGAAGTGGTGATGGAGCCATACTGATGATTTGACCGCCCAGGACTTCACAGCGCTCGCCATCATCCCATGTGACATATTCCTTATATGTCATAACATTTTGGTTTTCATCTGCAACCCCCATATGGAATGCTCCTTTCCCGATTTTTCTTAAAATCATTATACATCAAATTGACACCTTCTTCATGATTGCATGGATAAGAGGATGATTGCCAATGGGAAAACAGAATTTTATCCCTTCAAAATACGCCACCATTATAGATACCATTAAAATTTGAAAAAAGTGGATACCTTATTCTGAACATAGGCCATTTATTTGACAAGACCCTCATCCGCTTTCACGATCGAACCGTCCTTCTCCAACATCTCCGGCCTCAATTGAACCGTATCCGGGTACTTTATCCCAGCTCCAGTGTTCAATGCAACAACAGTTTCATTCTGCTCAATCCATCCGTTTTCTCGTAATCTGCGGACAGCTGCAAATGTGGCGGCACCTTCCGGACAAATAAAGTTTCCTTCCATCTGTGCCACTTTCGCCTGTTCCTGAAGCATCGATTCGTCATCAACAGCAATCGCACAGCCATCGGTTTCATAAATAGCGTCCAATACCAGAAAATCACCCAATGCTTTCGGGACATTGATACCGAACGCAAGTGTTTCCGAATCGTTCCAGAACTCGGATTCACGTTTGCCTTCCTCCCATGCCTTGACAATAGGCGCACATCCTCTTGATTGAACAGCTACCAAACGAGGCAGCTTTCCTTTCACCCAGCCTAATTCCTTTAATTCTTTCAGCGCCTTATGGATTCCGATCAGACCAACACCGCCACCGGTCGGATATAAAATGACATCAGGCATCTCCCAATTCAGCTGTTCGGCGATTTCCAGGCCCATCGTTTTCTTTCCTTCAATGCGATAAGGCTCCTTTAATGTGGATGCATCATAAAGGTTATAATCCTTGACCGCTTTTCCGACGATCTTTCCGGCATCACTGATGAGTCCGTTCACTAAATAAAGATTGGCTCCTGATAGAGCGACTTCATTCCGGGTAATTTTGGGCGCGTCTTCAGGCATCACAATGGTCGATGTGATACCAGCTCTGGCAGCATACAATCCCCATGCTGCACCGGCATTCCCATTCGTCGGCATTGCCAGCTCCTTCACACCAACTTCTTTTGCTTTTGATACGCCGACAGCTGCTCCCCGTGCCTTGAATGTACCTGTCGGGATCAGCCCTTCATCCTTTATGTACAGATTTTCAATGGACGTGTCTTTTCCAAGTTCCTGAAATGGGATTAATGGCGTCATACCTTCCCCCAAAGACACGACATGATGCGCCTCCTCAATCGGAAGTAACTCGTGATACCGCCATAAAGTAGATTCCCTTGATGTGAGTTCATCGGTCGTTAAATGCTTTTTTATGCCTTCTAGGTCATAGTCAACCAGCAAAGGCGAACCACACGTGCAAAGTTGATGCTGCTCACTGGTTCCATATGTATGCCCGCATTTCGGACAGTAAAGCTGTGATATGTAACTGTAGTTCAAAGATATCCTCTCCCATTTTAAAATTCCTGACCATTCATTTTATGAAATTTAAATTTTGATAAAACTAAAATTTTATCCTATAGCAATTGTACAGGAACAAGCGTCTATCCGAAAACCTTGAGATTCACTTCCAGTCTAAAAAACATGGAATCACAAGCAAAATTACCTGCATTAGCAGTAAATCTAAAGAGGATAGCATAGTTACTACCCTCTTGAAAAGTGTCTAATTTTGATTTTGTCGTGTTTTACCTGGACCGAAAAGACTAAAATAATAAAATTCGAAAATTGGGTGCTAAAACCATCAAAAAGTGTATCTAAAAAGAGCACTTTTTCAGTGGTTTCGGTCTGACCCTCTGCCCCCGCAGACGTAAAAATCACTTCCCCAAACGGAAAGTGGTTTGATCATCTTTGTCAACAAACCTATTGCTGCTTAATATGCCACTTCCTTCCGCCAGGTTTAACCGTATCAAATTCAAAGGGTCCCAGAGTCAGCCACTCTGATCTCAGCTTTTTGCAAAAGCACCCCTAGTGGAATTGCAAAATATTCATTTTAAAATTAAAGTAACACAAATTCAAACATGTAAAGGAATAATTATGTTAAAATTATAGCTGACTAAGTCTAGGCATATCTCAACTCTATTCCATACATTTACTAAGCTTTAGCATATCTGTACGGATTAAGATGTCCGATCGAATGCTTTGTTTCTCCCTTTGTAATCAGGTCCACTGCAATCTTTCCGATAACAGGTGACATTTTAAAGCCATGACCAGAAAAGCCGCTTATAAGAAACGTATTATCCATTCCCGGCAACTTGCCTAAAATGGAATGATCATCCTCTGTGTAAGCATCCATATAAACACTGGCTCGGACAGGATTAGGCTCCAGCCCAGGCAACAGTTTCTCGACTGCATCGCCAACTTCCTGAAGTTCCTCACTGCTGACATCACGATTTAGGTTACCCGGTTCCAGTACAGCCTCAGGATCTTTTGTATTGGACGCTTTTACCATTGTCCCGTCAAGAGTTGGCGCCCCTGTCAGCCGATAGCCTTTGCGCATGCGGGCGAAAATAGGGAATTTATCAGGCTTAAACTTTTCAACATTTTTTGGCGCAAACCATGTCAGCACTAGACGTCTGGCAATCAAGTGATCCCTTAATCGCGGCAATAACTCCCCCGTCCAGGCGCCCGTCGTTATTAAGACTTTTCCAACGTGATATTCTTTATCATTGGCAATAATTGTAACACCATCTTTATCTGGATGAACACCCTGCACGGTTGTATAACGTTTAATATTTGCTCCTAAACTCTCCGCCCGCTCAACAGCTGAAACGACTGCCAGTTCAGGCCGAAGAAAACCCGCATTTTTGTCTAAAACCATGATGTCTTCCGAAAATAACCGGTGCTGCGGAAAGCGCTCTGTCGCTTCTTTACCCTGGAGTATTTCATGATCTAACTCAAATTCGTAAATGCTTTTTAATAAGCTTTTCATGACATCGGTATCCGGATCCCCAATTGTCAAACCGCCGTTTAACGTTAGAAGCTCGCGATTTGTTTCGGCCTCCAGTTGCCGCCACAAATTTTTGGCTTCAAATAAAAGTGGAACATATTCCTTTCCTTCCATATAAGCTGTCCTAAATAAGCGGGACTCTCCTCCAGCAGCTGTTCGGTCATTGCCTATGCCAAACTGTTCGAAAGCGATAACGGAGATACCAGCTTTCGCCAACTGCCATGTTGCCATACTTCCCATCGTTCCTACGCCCACAACTGCCACATCAGCATCCATAAATCACACCTCACTACTATATTTAAAAATTTACATCCTTTAATATATTCGGAAAATTATGCGCCTACTTCTCCCTCTCCGGAGTTGCCCGACCCACTTTGTTTATTAAACACAAAGTTAAATAATACAAAACCGACAAGTGATCCCAATATACCAAAAGCAGTATATGGAACTGTTGTATCAATTATTTGTGCTATTGCTGCACTCGAGATACCCAGGACGATACTGGCAATTGCACCACTTTTGCTGAGCTTGTTGGATTTTCTCAAAAGGAAACCAGCGAAAATCGGCACCAATAACCCGGATGCAGAGTAGGCATATGTCGCCACCAGCCAATCTAAAGCTTGCGGATACACCAGAGCTAATACTACCGCAAGTGCAACAACAACAACTGACATCATTCTTGAAACACTTAACAGTTTGGTGTCTGATACATTTTGGTTAATGTAAGATTGATAAATATCTTTGGTAATGTTGACAACTACTGATTGAATCGCGCTGCTGACCGTTGACATGATTGTTGCAATGATGAAAGCCGAATAGAGCCCTAAAAACCAGATTGGTATTTGCGTTAAGAACCAGCCTGATGCCAATTCTTCATTTTCCAGCCCAGGATTCATGGACAATATGGATATCCCCATAAATGACGACCAAATCCCGCTTATGATCCCTACAACAGCTGCAATGATAAAGCCCTTTTTAGCAATACTTGCACTTTTAGCCGCGTAAATGCGCTGATACGACATCTGGTTGGTTAATGCGCCAGGGAAAATGGACAATATCCATAGTAAGATTGTAAGTCCGCCGACAGCTCCCAATCCTTCAGGAAAACTTGTCATGGCTTCCGGTACGTTGGTTGTGATTTCGCCCCAGCCACCTGCCAAATTCCAAGCATAGATGCCACTCACAACCGACATAATCAGCATCATACAGCCGAATACAAAATCGGTCCAGGCAACTGAGGTTAAGCCCCCAGGCAGAACAAAGAATAAGCTGACGACTGCAAATACGATTAGCAGCACGGCAAACGGAATACCTGATATCTCGGAAAAGAGATTCCCGAAAGCTACCAGCTGTGTACATAACCAGCCAAACGGCACAACAATCGCCATAACGGTTACTGTACTAATCAATATTTTATGTTCACCATACAGCTTCCTGAAGATGTCCGGCATGGTTGAAAATTTCTGCTTTTTTAACCAGCCAGCCAATAAAACAAGTATCACAATACCAATGGAATAAATTAAGTTGTACGTGATCGCGGACCAGCCCGCACTGTAGCCAATTCCGATATGAGCGACCAGGACCCCGCCGCCCATACCAGTCGCAAATTGACTTCCTGCCACGACATAAACCGGCAACGACCGTCCGCCGACTATCCAGTTTTCACTATCATTGTGTCTTCTGCCAACCCAGAAGGCAAACGCAGAAGCGGCTGATAATACAATGATTGAACAAATAACAATCGTTAACGTAGGACCCATTCTACCCCTCCAAATATTTTAATAGAACCTTTCTGACCTCAATCCCGCTTGTGTGTGAATTCTATGCTGATAGCTGGAATTGACAAAACGGACAACCAACTCATTGGAAAATTATACTGAAGCCATTAACCACACCCTTTAGGACTGTAAATGTTATATAGCTACCCTATTGAACGGATGGTATTAAAGCGTTTCAAACTGTATCTTTCCAAATCAATAGAGGTTTCACCTTCTGACAATAATTCCGTCATTAATGTTCCGACTAAGGGAGATAACGTAATACCGCTATGCATTGCAGCGATATACCCATTTTCAATACCTGGGATCTCCCCCAGGATTGGAAATCCGTCTTCCGGCATCACGCGAATACCTGAGAAACATCTCACAACGTTTGCCTTCTCTAAAGCAGGCACAAAGTCAATTGCCATCCTGGCTGTATCCTGAATAATATCCAGCGTCGATCGCCGGTCATAGTCAACTTCTTCCTTCGAATAGCCAATCAGCACTTCGCCGTTGTCTGCCTGCCGCATCCCTCCGATGGTGTGCGAAAGAAAGGGACTCAGCGGTTCTGTCACAATGATCTGACCGCGTACCTGTTTAATTGGGACGTCTATCCCTAAAAACTTGCCAAGGCTTTTAGACCATGGGCCGCCAGCCAAAACCAGCTGATTTGAAAAATACTCGCCGTCCTGGGTTGTCACTTTGAACATCCCATTCTCTTTTGCGATATCGGTCACCGGGTTATAAAATGAGAATTGCACTCCGTTTTTCCGGGCTGCTTTGACATATAATTCAATCAGACGGAAAGGATTCACATTTCCGTCTATCTTGCTGTACGTTGCCCCGACAATGTTCGGTGAAAGTGCCGGTTCTTTTTCGAGTACTTCATCGCGGCTCAGGACCTCTACTTTGATGCCGGCTTCTGCTTGTTTTTCCGCAAGCTTTAACGCCTTTTCCCTGTCCGATTCGGAAAAGAACGGTGCAATGCCACCCGTCCGTTTATATTCAACATCACCTATTTTCCTTTCTAAAAACGGATATAGTTCGGCACTGTACATGCTTAACTCGCCATACCATGCAGGCGTTTTATTATGTACCCACACCCAGGCCTGCGTCGATCCGGACGTGCCCGATAACGGGAAGTTCTTATCAATGGTCAATATCTCCTTGCGTTTGCCTTCTGAAAGATGATAGGCAATGCTGCTTCCCACAACACCGCTGCCGACAACAATCACATCATAGTTCTTATTCATGATCAGGCTCACCTTCCTCCGCTGATTCCCCAAAGACTGATGCGACAGAAGAAGCCTGATTGCCTGCCAAAGCTCCCATTCGGGTAACACCTAGAGGTACACGCATCCGGAGTGGCTTGATTTCGCTTAATGGCTGTTCTGTTTTATCACTGATAATTTGACGGACCAGATTCATGCAGCATTTAGCCTGACAGGGGCCCATCCCACAGCGGGTAAGTCGCTTGATGTCATTGAACGTATGAGCGCCCATATTGATCGCTGACTCGATCTCATCTATATTGATTTCTTCACATCTGCAAACAATTGTTGACTTATCCATTGATCAACCCTCCAAAAACAGAATCTAAATACGCTGGCAGCTGGACACCCGTTTCATAATGAAGATCTTTAATAACATCGAGCCGTGCATCCCTTACCGAACGATTTTCCGTTGATTCAATACGGTAAAGTTCATCCCATAAGTATTGCTTTTCCTTTTCAATTTTCTCTGAACTTGTAGCATTCAGTGCTTGCAATACACTCAATGCCGCCATCTCACCTGTCAGCAAAATACCACCCATACTTGTAATGCCTGCTGCATTGCCCGCAATATAAACGGAAGGATTAGTGGTCTTAAATGTGCTATCATATCTAGGCAGCCATCCTCCAAGTTTTGCTTGATAGGTAAAATCACAGCTCATAATTTCAAAAGGCTCAAGAATGGGTGTCATACCCTTTGCAATACAAATTAAATCAACATCATAAAGACTTTTGCTCCCGTCAGTACTCACATATACCTCTTCGACTTCTCCCTTTCCTGTTGCGCTTTCAATAACACTGTTCAATAAAACCGGAATATCTGCATCCCGCATCTTTACTGCCAGTTCATCATTTTGGCAAAGCAATTCACTTCCGCTTTCAACAATCCCTTTAACCTTAATACCGCAATCGTGTAATTGGCTGGCCACTTCCAGCGCAAAATCATTAGATCCTAAAATGAGCGCTCTTTCTCCCGGGAGCACACGCTCACGGTTGATTAATATTTGAGCGGCACCGGCTGTCATAACGCCCGGCAAAGTCCATCCCGGAAATATTTCAGGCTCTTCCATGGCGCCGGTAGTGATCATAATTTTTTCGGCGTTGACAGGAAACGTATCGCTGCCATCTGTAACTCCAACATTGCCGTCTTGGTAGGCACCAATCATCGTGTGGTTTTCCAGTATCCAGACGTCAAGCGCTTTTAATCTGTCTACTAGATGGTCGGCAAGCTGAAAACCCCTTTGTTTGGAAAAATGATGCGGTAAATTATTATAAAATTGTGTTTGCTGTTTTAATTGCCCGCCAAGTGTAAACCACTTATCGATAACCGTTGTCTTCACACCATTCGAGGCTGCTTTATACGCGGCATTCAATCCTGCCGGGCCACCGCCGACAATTAATAAATCAGTGTTCATTCTCTCCCCCTCCTGACTTCGGGATCCGAAAGATTCGAATAAACCTTCATGCCATCTTCCACAAGTGTCGAACAGCTAAGAACATGATCAAGCCCGTCGACCGTCACAAAGCAGCTATAACATCTGCCGCTAGCGCAAAATAACCCTCTAGATTGCTGAAGCTTCCTGCTTACCCCCAATTTTTTTATACCGTTGGCCATTAAAGCCGCTGCAATGGTTTGACCGGCTTTTGCGTTTAAAGGTTCATCATTAAAATAGAATTGTATTACCTTTCTGTCATCCTTTTCTAAAATCGGATGATCGATGATGTGCATCGCGACCCGCCCCTTCATATAAAGATATAATGTTATAATGATTAGTGAGGTAACGGTGCTTGCTCTACCCCGCATAATTCGATTACGCAAAGTATCTGTTTCTGCTTTATACACTGATTTTGATAGAGTATAAGATTATAATAATATAATCTTTAATATTACTTGTTGCCCCTTGTGATGTTAAAGCTCTACTTCAAGAAAATACTTCGCCTGGTTTTCTTTTAAAATCAACTTTGAATACTCGATTGTTTCATTTTGTTTTGAAAAGGTATAACGTTCAAGTACAAATAGTTGCTCACCTTTTGGAACGTTCAGCAGCTCTTCCTCATATTCTTGAGCCAAAGTGGTTGAAAAATAAATTTTTGCCTTATTCAACTCGAGACCGTACTTATTAGTGAAAATATTATAAAGCAGGTTATCATCGATATCATCGACCGTTAACCCTGGAAAAGGGGTGCTCGGTAAAAACGAGTATTCAATGACCGCAGGACTGCCATCTTCAATTTTTAAACGGATGATTTTATAAACCTGGTCAGAGGGTTTTAAATTAAGCTGTTTAGCTATCTTCGAACCGGCACCAACTTTTTTAAAGCTGAGCAGCCTATGCGGATGTGTAGCTGATTCTTCATGCTTATTGTGCAATGATACCATCTTGGAAATATCTTGTTCTTTTTTTTTGATGACAAAAGTCCCTTTGCCGCTCTGCCGATGTAAATAGCCTTCATGTACCAGCTCCTGTATGGCTCTTTTGATGGTAATGTTGCTGACATTAAACTGATCAGCCAACACTCTTTCCGCCGCTAATCGATAGCCAGATTCCCATTCACCAGAATCAATTTTTTCCTGTAAATAATCTTTGACCTGATGATATAAAGGGGTAGATAAACTTTTATCAACCTTCATTTTCTTCTCCTTTTATTACCAAATTGTTTATATTATTATATCTTTTAATTATCTGTAATTTTCTAAAATTATATAGGTGATTCTTTTTAAAGTCAATAAATTTCCGAAAATTTTATTTACCTTTTATTTGGTGGATTATGAAATTATAAAGAGTGCAGTGTTTCACTGCACTCTTAAATAGATGTTATACCCACCGTGTTGTCATAACTTTTTTACGAGTATAAAATTCAACACTGTCCTTCCCATTTGCATGCAGGTCGCCATAGAAGGAATCCTTCCATCCTGAAAACGGGAAAAATGCCATTGGAGCCGGAACACCGATGTTGATTCCCAGCATCCCGGCGTCAATATCCTCCCGAAATTGCCGTACACTGCCGCCGTCGCGTGTAAATAAGCAAGATCCGTTCGCAAACGGTGATCGATTCGTTACATCAATACCTTCATCCAGATCTTTAACACGGACAATCGACAGCACAGGTGCAAATATCTCATCCTGCCAGATTTTCATGTCAGTTGAAACATGATCAAAAACTGTTGGTCCCACAAAATAGCCTTTTTCCTGAGCATTTCCGTCACCACGCCCGTCACGGATCAGCTTGGCGCCTTCGCTTACACCCTGGTCAATATAGCTAAGGGTCCGTTCTTTATGCTGTTCGCGGATGAGAGGTCCCAAAAAAACACCATCATCCAGGCCATTTCCGATTTTAATATCGTCCGCTTTTTTCACAAGCTGCTCAATAAATTCATCAGCAACCGATTCTTCCACAGCCACAACTGATGCAGCCATACAGCGCTCACCGGCAGAGCCAAATGCGGCATTCAGAATCTGGGTTGAGGCATTATCAAGATTAGCATCATTCAATACAATCGAGTGGTTCTTGGCACCCGATAACGCTTGAACACGCTTCAGATTGTCTGTCCCTCGTTTATAGACATGTTCAGCTACAGGCTGCGAGCCAACAAATGAAACCGCTGCAACATTTTCATGATCAAGCAGACCATTCACGACATCGTGCGCCCCATGAACAATATTAAAAACACCAGCGGGCAGACCTGCCTCGTCAAGAAGCTCAGCCAAACGATTTGCAAGCAGCGGGGTGCGTTCTGATGGTTTCAGCACAAAGGTATTCCCCGTTGCAATCGCCATCGGAAACATCCAGCACGGTACCATCATCGGAAAGTTAAAAGGTGTAATACCGCCTACTACCCCAACCGGATAACGGTAGACACCTGATTCAAGACCAGACGCAATCGATGAAAGCTGATCACCCATCATTAGGTTTGGTGCACCAGCAGCGAATTCTACATTTTCAATCCCGCGCTGTACCTCACCTTTAGCTTCCTTCAAACTTTTGCCGTTTTCAATGGTAATCAGTTCAGCCAGTTCATCCCAATGCTCTACCAGCAATTGCTGATATTTAAATAAAATCCGTGCACGCTTCGGAACCGCTAACTCCTTCCACTCTCCAAATGCCTCGTTTGCCACTTTGACCGCATCATCCACATCTTCTTTGGATGAAATCGGAACTTCAGCAATAACCTCGCCTGTCGCAGGGTTAAAGACCGATTCCGTTTTATCACTGTTAGCCTCGATCCATTTGCCGCCAACAAAGTTTTTAATTTGCTTTATTTTTGTTTGTGATTGAGTCATTATAAAACCTCCAAAATTTATAGTTGTATATTTCACACCCTATAATAGGGACTGCTGAACGATTTTCAAACAGCCCATTTTAGTTCTACAGAATTTCCGAAAAAGCGTTGGAAAAAATAATAAAAAAGAAGGCGGAGTCTGCGCTCCAGGTTCATTACCAGCAGTTGTATGGAAATGACCGTTT
>NZ_DATGTI010000054.1:0-3453 GCF_035301925.1 Lentibacillus sp.
CCAAAGCTTTTGATATTAAAGAAGTAATCGCCAGCCATTGGTCGTGGGGCGGTTACTTCTTTTTATTTACGAAAATGACGACGGTCACGATTAAACTAAGTACCGCTACAACTGATAGACTGAATTGCGCTACTAGGCTTAGTGCTTCGAAAGTCGTCATTCTACCACCTCCCTTCTACAAGGAAGATGGCCAACCGCCCACGATACAATTGTAGTTGTTGCTATTATTCTATTATAATACTATTGAATAAATAGAAAATCGGAACATTTATTCCTATGTTTCGAGATAGATTTTACTGCGTAACTTTGCGCATGTGATTTTAAAAAGTATGCTCATTTACACAAAAACGTAGAAGTGTCTATCCAAGGGACGGATCTTGATATCATCTTAAGGACGAAAGGGATAGAAAATGTCGCGATTGCAGAGTTGACTACGGAAGATTGCTGTTTCGCGGCAGCGCGGGATGCAATGTATCGAGGCTATAAGGTCGCATTTTTATCGGATGTTACCGGTACATACGACTATAAAGACATTGGCTTCGGCATGGTTCCGGCGGAAGAGGTGCACCGAGTATTTTTGACTATCTTAGGTGGCTCTACCGCACATGTCATGACCGCTGATGAATACATGCAGAAAGTCGATTCGGCAGCAGAAGAGGCTGCACAAGTTTCATTTGACAAATGATTTTCAACTTAGTTGGCATAAAATGCTGGCTAGGTTTTTTATGTACATTTTTCCCTGTAAATGGACAAAAAAGAAAGAATTTTAATTAAAATGGCAGCGTATACATATAAGGGGAGGGTAAATATGAAAGGAAAAACAATTCGGTTTTTAGCTTTATTATTATTAATTGTTTTCATCTATTTTGGTGAATTGCGTTTATCAATGTTTGCAGGTGTGACGGATATGGATGTAATCACATTTCGTGTAGCACAATCGAAAGCAGCGAATCACCCAGTGTCTCTGGGGATTGATAAGTTTGCGGAGCTGGTTGAGAAAAAATCAAACGGGAAAATGATCATAGAGACGTATCATGATGGGTTGCTTGGGGATGATCGGGAAGTTATTGAGAGTGCGCAGCGTGGGAGTATTGCTTTTGCAAGTTCTTCAACGCCAAATATGACGAGTTTCACGAATTATTTTACAGCATGGGATTTACCATACATATTTGAAAATAAGGAAGAAGTGTACAAAGCGATTGATGGACCTCCGGGAGATGTCGTCCGTGAGGAAATGGAGAAAAGCGGGTTTAAAGTGATTTTCTTTCCCGACTATGGATTTAGACAGGTCGTAAATAATAAGAAACCAGTTATTCTTCCATCGGATTTAGAGGGTATGAAAATACGTACGACGAATTCTCGTATTGAACAGTCAGACTTTGAAGCTTTTGGTGCGAGACCAACGCCTGTTGCTTGGTCTGATGTCTTTACTGCCTTGCAACAAGGTACGGTTGAAGGGGAAGGGAATAGTTACTCGTTACTATGGGATACGAAACACCAAGAGGTTCTTTCTTATGCAACAGAAGTAAACTATAATTACAGTTCAGACATCGTAGTGATGAATTTAGATAAATTCAACTCCTTAACCAAAAAGCAACAAGAGATTATCATAGAAGCTGGTGAGGAGGCAAAGGTGTGGCAGCGTAATAAGGCTAATGAACGCGAAGCAGAAGCAAAGCAACAATTCATTGATTATGGAATAGAAATATATGAGCCTACCGATAAAGAAATTTTGATTTGGAAGCAAGCGACCGAACAAGTTTGGGATGAGTTTGTTCGAGAAGGATATGCTGAGCCAGAGTATGTCGATCTAATCCTTGAAACATTAGGAAAGACAAAGGAAGGTATCTTTTCGGAAAAAATAATTAGGGAGTGATAGTATGTCACAAGTGGTAAAGGAAGGTGAGACTCAAACAGTAAAACCTCCCAAAAAGAAAAGAAAAGTGCTCGACATTTTGGATAGCCGATTTGAAGAAGTATTAATCGTTTTTGGTTTTATTGGATTTATCCTATTAATTAACCTACAAGTAATCAACCGATATCTGTTACCATTTGTCGAAATTGCTAATATCACTACGTGGACAGAGGAATTATCTCGATATTTATTTATTTTTGTATCCTTTTTTGGTGCGAGTTTAGCAATCCGAAAGGGAGAAGTGATACGAGTAAATATTTTTTTCGATAAGTTATCAAAGACTTGGCAGGATGGAATTGAAATAGCAAATACAGTGTTCATGTTATATTTCAGTTATTTGATGATTCGTTATGGATTTGGCTTAATTAGTTTTCAGTATGAAATGGGTCAAACAACGCCAGCATTAGGGATTCCAATGGCGATTCCGTACAGTGCAGTACTAATCGGTTTTCTACTAATTGGTATCCGATTAATTCAAAAATTCCTGCATGATTCAAAAGACTTGAGCATGCAGGCAGGTGTTCTCGGATTAGGCTTATCGATTGTAATGGTGTTACCAGTGGTAGTGTTAGGGGAAATTTCCACCCCAATTTTACTATTTGGATATTTTGTCTTATTTATTTTCATCGGAATGCCAATCGCGTTTTCACTCGGCGTGAGTACCCTCGCGACCGTACTTGCAACCGATGCGATTCCAGTGGATTTCTTCCCACAAACGGCATTCACAAGTATTGACAGCTTTCCAATCATGGCCATACCATTTTTTGTTGCCGCTGGAATCCTCATGGGTGGCGGGGTTCTTATTCAAAGATTATTAAAACTTTCCGATGAAATGATTGGCTTTCTACCTGGTGGCTTAGCACTAGTAGCGATAATTACAAGTATGTTCTTTGCCGCGATTAGTGGTTCTGGACCGGCAACGGTTGCTGCGATTGGTACGATTTTGATTCCTGCGATGATTAAGCAAGGCTATCACCCAGGATTTGCGACAGCGATTGTCGCAACAGCAGGATCAATTGGAGTAATCATTCCGCCAAGTAATCCACTTGTAATTTACGGAGTTATGTCTCAAGAGTCAATTTCGAAATTGTTCATTGCAGGTATTTTTCCAGGAATTATGACTGGTGTAGCTTTGTGTATTGTGGCTTATTTCATTGCGAAAAAGAATGATTGGCAAGGGAATAAAACGTCATTTAGATTGAAAAATACGTTAAAAGCAGCATGGAATGCGAAGTTAGCGTTGTTGGCTCCAGTAATCATCTTAGGTGGAATTTACGGTGGAATTATGACCCCGACAGAAGCAGCTGCAATAGCGGCATTATATGGTTTAGTTGTCGGACTGTTTGTTTACAGGGATCTTAATATTAAGAAAGTATACGACCATCTAGTAAAAGCAGGTGTGACGTCATCGGTTATCATTCTATTAATTGTGATGGCTAGTATCTTCGGTCGCTTAATCACATTGGAACAGATTGCACAAATCGTTGCAAACTTTGTTCTAAGTATCAGTGAAAACAAGATTGTGATTCTGTTACTTT
>NZ_DATGTI010000055.1:0-4587 GCF_035301925.1 Lentibacillus sp.
GATCTTGCAGGTGATGTCGCTATTTCCGGACAGGATGCCGATTTAGCGGCGGTGCAGAGAATTGCAGAAGGGACACAATCAATGACTGTTTATAAACCAATTCAGGATATTGCCACTAAAAACGCTGAAGTGGCCGTTCAACTAGCTAAAGGCGAAGAGATCAAAGCGGAGGATACGGTTAATAACGGCGTGACGGATGTTCCATTCATTAAACTTGATCCGATTAAAGTAAGCCAGGATAACTTAGTCGATACCGTGATTGCAGATGGATTTCATTCATTCGAGGAAGTGTATGAAAATGTACCGGAAGATGAGCGGCCGGACAAGCCGGAATAAAAATGGATGTGACAATTCTTTTGTGGAGGAGGGGGGACTCTCCTCCTTCCTATTGTTAAAGGGGCGAATCTTTTATGACTGGATATGCATTGCAAATGAAGGGTATTACCAAGGAATTCCCCGGCGTCAAAGCGTTGGATGATGTTACATTATCCGTTAAAAAAGGGGAAATCCACGCACTGTGTGGTGAAAATGGTGCCGGCAAATCGACGCTTATGAAAATTTTAAGCGGCGTATATCCTTCGGGCGCTTTTGACGGAGACATAATGATTGACGGCTCGGAAGTCAGGTTTCGTAATATTAAGGAATCGCAGGAAGCCGGGATAGCCATCATCTATCAGGAATTAGCTTTAGTGCCTGGAATGACGGTTGGTGAAAACATTTTTCTAAGCAGTGATTTGATGCGGGAGAGAGTATTGAATTGGAACAGGATCTATGCCGAGGCAAAGCGGTGGCTGGATCATATTGGATTGAAGATTGATCCACAGCAAAAATTAGGCAATCTGACAGTTGGTAAGCAACAATTAATCGAAATCGTCAAGGCACTGACAAAAAATGCAGAGATTTTAATCTTGGATGAACCAACGGCAGCTTTGACCGAAAGTGAAGTCGAGGTATTGGTTGAGATTTTAAAGGACCTTAAATCAGAAGGTGTCACATGCATCTACATCTCCCACAAGCTTGGTGAAGTGATGAGGCTTGCTGATTCGGTAACCGTTTTAAGAGATGGTCAGACCATTAATACTTTCAATGTTGATGAAATAACAGAAGACACGATTGTTTCCAATATGGTTGGCAGATCACTAACGGACTACTTTCCTTATGAAGAACACGATATCGGAGACGACATATTACGTGTTCAAAATTATTCTTTCTATCATAAATCAACTGGTGAGAAGATGGCAGATAATGTTTCTTTCACGCTGAGAAAAGGCGAAATTCTGGGTGTTTCCGGTTTAATGGGAGCAGGCCGATCCGAGCTGTTTATCAGCCTTTTCGGTGGTTATCCAGGTGAAAAATATGGAGAAGTAATAATCGATGAACAGTCTGCAGCAATCAAAAAACCATCTGATGCTATTAAAGCCGGTCTGGCTTATGTATCTGAGGACCGTAAACGGTATGGACTGGTCATGGGGATGGAAATCACCAAAAATTCAACACTCGCAGCTCTCAAAAATGTTATGCCTAACGGATTGATTGACGCTTCCTTAGAGCTGAAAAGCGCAGAAGAAATTACCAATAAGCTGAATTTAAAAACCCATAGCCTGGAAGCAAAAGTTGATCAATTAAGTGGTGGTAATCAGCAAAAAGTCGTGTTGAGTAAATGGCTGTTTACCAATCCAAAAATCCTCATATTGGATGAACCGACAAGAGGCATCGACGTTGGCGCCAAAAGTGAAATTTACAAGATCATCAATGAATTATCACAGCAAGGTGTCGGGATAATCATGATATCGTCTGAACTGCCGGAAGTTCTGGGGATGTCAGACCGTATTCTTGTGATGGCGGATGGGACCATCTCAGGAAAACTTTCCAGGGAAGAAGCCACAGAGGAAAGTGTCATGAAATTGGCGACAGGAGGGAATAATCATGAGCCAGCCATCAACTGAACAACCGGCTGAAAAGAAACTAAGCTTTAAATTTAATGCGCAGTCTTATGCCCTGATCGTTGCGTTAATTCTGATTGTATTAATTTTTGGAATCTTGACGGGTGGTGAATTTCTGTCATCACGAAATTTATCGAACCTGTTTACACAGATGACCGTCATAGCTGTTCTGGCGATTGGTATGACGCTTGTTATCGTAGCCGGACATATTGATCTGTCAGTCGGCTCATTGGCAGGGTTAACCGGGGGCATTGCGGCGATCTTGCAAGTATGGTTTGGATGGGATACTGTCTGGGTCGTATTAGCTGCAATTGTTGTCGGAGCGCTGCTTGGTTTATGGCAGGGCTGGTGGGTAGCTTACCGCGCTGTACCTGCTTTTATCGTAACGCTGGGTGGAATGCTGATTTTCAGGGGTATTTTAATTGGAATAAGTAAAGGTCAAACCGTTGCACCACTCAATGAAGGCTTCAGAGCGATTGCAAATAGCCAGTTACCATACGCTATTGGTTATATTATGGCCATTGCGGGCGTCATTCTCTTATTTATTTCGGCCTGGCGGAATCAAAATAAACGGCAACAATTAGGTTTATTGACAGTCAACCCGGCCAAACTCTATGGAAAATATACGCTATATGCCATACCGATTCTTCTATTGACTTATATGCTAAACCGTTACAATGGTATTCCGGTCCCGTTCATTATCGTGATCTTCTTTGGCGGCTTATTTATTTTCATTTCAAATAAAACTTCCTTTGGACGCTACATCTATGCGATTGGCGGAAACGAAGAAGCTGCTGCCTTGTCAGGGATTAATATTAAGCGCAATACGTTATCTGTCTTTGTATTGATGGGCGCGCTTGCCGGAGTGGCCGGCGTTATTTTAACGAGCAGACTTAATGCAGCGAGTGTCAGTGCAGGTGAAATGTATGAACTTGACGCTATTGCCGCTTGTGTTATCGGCGGAACAAGTTTGATGGGCGGGCGTGGTAACATTGTCGGTGCCATTATTGGTGCATTGATTATGACCAGTATTGATAACGGTATGAGCATGATGAACATCGAGACGTTTTGGCAGTCGATTGTGAAGGGATTGATTTTGATCGTAGCCGTGTGGATTGATATCTCAAGCAAAAAACAGACATCAGTGGCATAAGCGTGATAAAATGATGTAACAAATAACCAGAAGGGATGAGCGAAATGAGTATGGCAAAATGGGGCATTCTTAGCACAGCCGACATCGCACAAACGCAGCTTATTCCAGCTATTGAGCGGTCCAGTAATGCCGAAGTGGCTGCGATTGCAAGCGGAAGCGGGAAGGCTTCAGAAGTCGCCCTTAAATTCGGGATTCCAAAATCCTATGACAGTTATGACGGGCTTCTCGATGATCCGGAAATAGAGGCAGTGTACATACCGCTTCCGAATCATTTGCATAAAAAATGGGCGATGGAAGCAGCTAACAAAGGAAAGCATATCCTTTGTGAAAAACCCGCTGCATTAACTTCTGATGAGATGCAAGCCATAAAGCGTTCATGTGAGAAAAACAATGTTCGCTTCATGGAGGGGTTTATGTACTATTTTCACCCGCAGCATAACAGGGTGAAAGAGATTGTTGCCAGCGGTGAAATAGGCGATGTCAAGCTTGTGAGATCAAGTTTTTCATTTCCGATAACGGACAAAGAAGATAATATTCGAATGGATTCTGCAAAAGGCGGCGGAACGTTCTATGATATCGGGTGCTACAGCATCCACTCCACCCGGCATATTTTGGGCAGCGAGCCGGTTTCGGTTCATGTCCATGCGAAGCGTGACGCAGCCTATGGTGTGGAAACAGATGCTGTAACGTACATGGAATTTCCCGGTGAGATCACGACCGTCTTTGATAACAGTTTCGGATCGGCATTCCGGCAAGAATACGAAGTCGTTGGTACAAAAGGCCGCGTGATAGTGCCACGCGCGTACCGTCCTGATGTGAACGGCGGCGATGGGTTAGTGATTGTCGACACAGATGGTGTGCGCCGTGAAGAGACGATAAACGGAGATCAATATAAAGCGGAAGTGGAGCACTTTTCAGAAGCCATTGTTAATGGTACGGGGATAACGCATACGATGGAAAACACGATAAACAACCTTAAAGTGGTTGAAGCATGTCTGGAATCGGCTGATACAGGCGAAAAAGTTGCTGTGAAATAACCCGGGTCGCAATGATCCGGGTTTTTCATTTCAAAAGGGGGGTTTTGGCTTTTGCTAAAAATCTTCATATAGAATGGTTTGGATTAGAGCGAGGGAAATACTTGGATGTATATAGTGGCCATCATCGTTTGGCATTCCCGTTATATCATTAGCTGGAAATTAGACCTAGTTTGTAACATTATGTCCAATCACTAGAAAACAGGGAATATCCCTTTGAGGTTCCATTACCAGAGGGTTCAACGGTAGAAGGAGTTATTATTGCAGATCAGATCAGAACTTTTGATTGGCGATCAAGAGGTTTGAAAATAAAAGACCAGGCCCTAGAGGATGTATCGGAGAAATGTGTCGATCTCATTCATACATTTATATAAAAAAACAGCCACTTGAACGTGACTGTTTTTAGGGGGTTATTGGGTGCGATGGAAGTATTAATAATCCCAAAAATCCCCAAACC
>NZ_DATGTI010000056.1:0-35887 GCF_035301925.1 Lentibacillus sp.
GTAATCCAAAATACCATTGTAACCTTCTTCATATCAGTCAACCTTCCTTTTTAATGATGCAATACTAATGATGCAATACGGACAATTAATCCATACAGTTAGTTTTTCTTTGGAACGTTATTCTATACAGCAGTGGATTGATTCCACTTTTCTCAATATCCGGCATAAGAAACGGTTGATGTGGCCGTTTAGTTATGTCCGTTTGTTCAGGAATGTGGAATAGGCGCTTGATGAGATGACAAATTAAAAGCAGATTCATTTGTTTTTTAATAGGAATCCCTTAAACTGGCATTAGCAAAAACAAAAGAGGTCTGACCACCATGAAACAATTCTGGAGCAATGTTATTCAATACCGGGGAACGCACTATGATTTTGGCTTTACACAAGGGGAGCAGCTCAGGGACTCCCCCATTCTGGTTAACCGGCAAAAACAATGGGGACCGCGGAAAGACCGGCACTTTTTGATCAACCCGGCTGAAGTTAAGCAATCCCTTTTAACATTTGCGCCCGGAATCTGGGACGAAATCCGCGGCCTGGCTGATGCGCTTGGTATGAACATGGATGATGCGATCCGGTTGTTTGGCGGCTATTATCTTGAATATGGCCGGAGCGGCTGTTCCATTTTTACCGACCCACAGTACATGATCCGCAATTATGACAGCCATCCTGCTTCCTACGAAGGACGATATCTCCTTTATAAGCCAAGCGATCAGGGCTATGCCGTCATCGGACCGTCCATGCAAATTACCGGCCGGATTGATGGCATGAATGAAAAAGGACTCGTCATGGGCTACAATTTCACGCATCGCAAACAATCAGGGGATGGATTTCTATGCAATATGATCGGACGGATGATTCTTGAAACATGCGCCAACGTTGAGGAAGCCATTTCACTGTTGAAGGCGATTCCGCACCGGCACTCATTCAGCTATGTGCTGTTGGATCGGAGCGGCGAATCGTATGTGGTGGAGGCTTCCCCAAGAGAAGTGGCAGCGCGCAAATCCAATGTATGCACCAATCATTTTTATTTGCTTGATAAGGAAAACCGTTACCGGCAGGAAGAATCACGAAGGCGGGAAGAGGCCATTCAGGAACAGCAGCAACAAGCCACTGATCCATACGAGGCGTTTCGGGTGATGAATGATTCTGAAAAGCGCATTTATTCAACTAAATATGATGCAGCGGCCGGAACCCTGCATACCGCAGCCTACTTCCCGCGCCAGATGAAAGCATGGTTTGCCATCGGGCCGGATCGGAAACCGGTTATTATTGACTTTAACAAATGGCTCCAAGGGGAAAATGTCAAAGTCAAACGCATCAAAGGACGGCTTGATTATCCTAAGCCATTTGTAAATATGGCATTGATATAAGCTGATTTATTTAACACCTTTTACCTTGCCATTAACATGGCGGGAAAAGGTGTTTTTTTCCTTGAACCTCCCCCTCACATACGCCAGATTATGTTAGAATTATTATAAGATTTTGTTTAGGAGGATTTTAATTGCATGACAAAGTATTATCGCTTACGGACTTAACGATGAATTTTGGCGGACATAACGTCTTAAATGGCATCAATTTAGACGTTTATCAGGGTCAAATTATCGGCTATATCGGTCCCAATGGCGCCGGCAAAAGCACAACGGTTAAAATCATGCTTGGCTTAATTGAAGATTATGATGGAAAAGTTGAAATTTTCAGGCAGGATATCTCTAAAGGTGATCATACATACAAACGACGAATCGGCTATGTGCCGGAGAATGCGGAAATCTATGATAATCTCACGGCCAGCGAATACTTGACGTTCATTGGTGAACTCTACAGATTGGACAAAGCGGAAGCAGAAGACAAGGCGCGAAAATTAATGCATGAATTTGAAATGAACGATGTTTTCCACACACGGCTTTGGTACCTGACCCTGTGTCCGGCGCTGCTGTCGCTCGTTTTGATGCTGACTCCCACGTATTTAATCAGAAAATACTTCCTCAACCATCTTGTCAACATGAATATCTGTTGTATTCAGCAGTTGGACATCCACATCCCCTTCTTTCAGGATCATTGGCAGTTCCGTACAGCCCAATATCAGACCTTCCAGCTTCTCTTCCTTAATTATTTTGTTGACGATTTTCAGGAAAGCTTGTTTCGTATCCTCTTTCACAATGCCGTTTTCCAATTCGTCCACAATCCGCTGATGGATGAACTGCTGATCTTGTTCATCTGGCACAACAATCTTCTTGCCGCCAGTCTCAAATGGCTTTTTAAAAAAGTCATGCTCCATCGTAAATTTTGTTCCAAGCAGTGCTACATTTTCCAGTCCCAGCTCATCTGCCTTGTCATATGTTGCTTCGACAATGCTGATCATTGGAACATTCACTTTTTCCCGGACTTCATCAAATACGATATGCGGTGTATTGGCTGAGACGACGACAAAGTCTCCCCCGATCCTTTCCAATTGTTGAGCTGCACCGCCAACATATTCAATCAGGTCATCAAGCCGGTCTTCGCTGATATATTTAAAAATGTTATACATATTGATACTGTTAATGTAGAGTTCCGGCAGTGTTTGTTTACTATCCATACGGTCCTGGTATTTATGAATAAATGACTGATAATAATCCACAGTAGACTCGGGCCCCAGCCCGCCGACAATTCCTGCTCGTTTCATCATATCCCACCCTTTTACTGAGTAATCTTATCGGTAAACTTTCATTATAGCTATCTTATCATACCACCTTCCTTATTGTATAAATTTAAAACTACATTCCAATACTACTATTACGGATTTTAAAGGAAACAGCTATACCTTTCAGAAAGGAGAAGCATAATGGCCACAACCACTGATGAAAAAACCATTCATTTAATCATTGAACGGCAGAAAGACCCTGACTCTGAACCTTATAAAGAAGAATTTTCAATACCATATAGATCAAATATGAATGTCATCTCAGCCCTCATGTCTATCCAGGAAAATCCGGTCAATAAATCCGGTGAAAAAACAATTCCGGTTCAATGGGAGATGAGCTGTCTTGAAGAGGTATGCGGTATTTGTTCCATGGTCATCAATGATGTCCCTCGTCAGGCCTGTTCAACCCTTATCGATGAGCTTGAACAGCCGATCAGGCTTCAGCCGATGCGCACGTTTCCCGTTATCCGCGACCTGATTATCGACCGGGAAAGCATGTTTGATTCTCTGAAACAGGTGAAAGCCTGGATACCGATTGACGGTACATACGATATCGGCCCTGGCCCCCGCATGAATGAGAAAAAACGCTTGATGGCTTATGAACTTTCGAAATGTTTCACATGCGGCGTCTGCCTGGAAGCCTGTCCAAACGTCAATGACAAAAATGAGTTTATGGGACCGTTTGTATTCCCGCAAGTACGCCTTAAAAACGCTCACCCGACAGGTGAAATGAACAGTGACGAACGAATTGACAGTTTTATGGAGGAGGGTGGCTTGCAAGGATGCAGCAACTCCCAAAACTGTGTGCAGGTTTGCCCAAAAGGCATCCCAATCACCACTTCAATCGGGGCAGTCAACCGGGAAGCCACCCTTCAATCGTTTAAAAGCTTTTTTGGAAGTGATCATTATTAAGTTGGGACAAAGGGTCTGACCCTTTGTCCCAGCCGCTGCTTAATTTTTTTCTGGTTTCAGTTCATTTGTATGTTCGCCAAGTTTCGGTGCCTGGGTTTCAATTTTGACGGGAGTTTCCGATAACTTGATCGGGATTCCGATTTGTTTTACTGATCCCAATCCCGAATGCTTAACCGATTGAATCATCTCCCGTGCAGCAACTTGCGGATGTTTAACCATTTCCTCAAATGTCAAAACCGGTGACACACAGGCTTCGACTTCGGAAAATAACATGACCCACTCTTCCAAAGTCTTTTGCGAAATTATGGTTTGTATCTCATACTTTAATCGATACTGCTCATGCAGTGGCGCTTCCAATAATGGAATGAAGTCGCTCCGTCCGATCACGTGGCAAAATGCTTCCCAAAACTTGGGTTCAAGCGCCCCAACAGCGATGAAGCGTTCGTCTTTCGTTTCATAAACAGCATAACAAGCCCGGCCGCCATCCAGCATCTGCTCGCCGCGTCCTGGTGCTTTTTCAGTGGCCAGATAATCAGGAAGCAATGTCTGCAGCCATGAAATCACACCATCCATCATGGAAACATCGACAAACTGTCCTTTTCCGGACTTTTCCCGTTCGAATAACGCCAGCAAAATCCCAACCGCTGCCGGAAGGGCTCCCCCGCCAATGTCGGCTATTTGCGAGGCAGGAACAACCGGTTTTCCATCCTTTTCCCCCATCAGGTTCAAGAGACCGGCATAGCTCAAATAATTAATGTCATGACCTGGTTTATTGGCATACGGACCGGTTTGTCCAAACCCAGTCACCGCACAATAAACAAGACGCGGATTGATACGCCTTAATGTTTCGTAACCGAGCCCGAGCCTTTCCATCACACCCGGACGAAATGATTCAACGACGACATCCGCATCTTCAGCCATTTTTAAAAATGTATCCTTGCCTTCCGTGGTTTTCAAATCGAGACAAATACTTTTTTTATTCCGGTTCAGCGAATGGAACATGGCACTATTCTTGTCCAATTTAGGTTCATACTCTCTGGCATAATCACCTTTTACCGGCTCTTCGACTTTAATGACCTCTGCCCCGAAATCTGCCAGCAGCATTGTGCAGTAAGGTCCCGGTAAGAGACGGCTTAAATCAAGAACACGTATGGAATTAAGCGGCAAAATTGATCACCCCTGTTATAGAAAATAAGAAGCACCGGTTAGACACATTGCCCTGCCGGCGCTCCATACTCAGTTGACTTTCTTCGGACCTTCCCAATGCATCTCTCTCAGGCGATATTTCTGCAGCTTTCCAGTTGCTGTTTTTGGCAGTGCCTCAACGAATTCCACAGCTTTGGGCGCTTTAAAGTGAGCCATTTCGGAACGGCAAAATTCAATGATTCCCTGCTCTGTAACAGTCGCACCCTTCTCCGGCACAACGATTGCTTTCGGAACCTCTCCCCATTTTTCATGCGGAATGGCAATAACCGCGGCCTCAATCACATCGGGATGTTTAAAAAGCACACCCTCGACTTCCGTAGATGAAATGTTCTCCCCGCCGGAAATAATCATGTCCTTGGCACGGTCACGGATCTCAATATAGCCATCCGGATAAGTAACCGCCAAATCACCGGTATGGAACCAGCCGTCCTTAATTGCAGCGGCTGTCTTTTCCGGATCTTTATAATAGCCTTCCATAACGACATTTCCGCGGGTAATAATTTCGCCCAATTCTTCACCATTCCAGGCGACTTCCTCTCCATCTTGGTGAATGACTTTTGTTTCCCCGTTAAAAGCCAGCTCAATCCCTTGCCTCGCCTTAATGGTTGCCTGCTCATCAGCAGATTTGGTGTCAAAGTCTTTTTTCCACTCACAATAAAGGATGAACGGTGACGTTTCGGTCAGACCATAAACATGAATCATATTCAAGCCCAGGATGTCCTGTGCTTTATGGATAAGGGCTGCTGCTGGCGGAGCGCCGGCTGTTGCCATGCGCAGGCTTGTGGCGATTGCTGTTTCTTTTGCTTTCGGTTCGTTCACCAGCATGTTAATAACAGTCGGTGCACCACATAACAGGGAAATTTGCCGCTCTTCAAATAAGTCCAGGATATGTGGCGGGTCAACCTTCCGCAAACAGACATGCGTACCGCCGGCTGCTGTTATGGCCCAAACGCCGCCCCAGCCGTTCGCATGAAACATTGGCAATGTATGCAGGTAAACATCATCATGGCTGACCCCAAGGTGATACATAAAATTAGCTGCATTAAGGTAATTGCTGCGATGGGTTAACATGACGCCTTTTGGATTTGATGTTGTTCCACTCGTATAATTCAATGTCATCAGCTGGTTTTCATCAATCTCGACTTCAGGTGGCGCAACATTCTCCGGGATATGCTGGATAAACGCCTCATAATCCACACCGTTTAATGTTGTCTCGTGACCAGGAACAGAAACAACAACAATCTCCTCCAAAGCAAGATTGTCCACGATCTCTTCAATCGGACCGCTGAATTCCTCATCCACAATCAGCATTTTGGCATCACTATGATTAATAATGTACTCCAGGTCCTCGGCTTTCAGACGGTAATTCAGAGGCACCATGGCAGCGCCAAGCTGACAGATGCCATAAAAACTTTCCAGCATATAATGCGTATTGGGCAGCATGACTACAACATGATCACCTTTGCGGATACCTGCCTCATGTAAAGCCACCGAAAGCCTGTCTGTCCGATCGGCGAATTCTTTGTACGTAAATTGTTTCTCTTCATCGATGACGGCCGTTTTTTGCGGATAATATTTCACGGCTCTCCGTTTCCAGTCCAATGGGGTGAGTGTCGAGAACATAATGATCAGACTCCTTTCATATTTTGTTGGTTGGGACAAGGGGTCAGACCCTTTGTCCCACCAAGCTTCTCGCATTAAATGTCCATGAACGTCTGAGGTTTCATTAAGTTAATATGTATCCCAATTGTACGAAAACTCAGCGCATATTATCAATAGATTACAGAAAATTTATTAAAATTGCTGGCTATATAAACCATACCAGCAATCCAATAGCCAAACCCTAAACTGCTTGCAGACGGTCCAACTGTAAGGGCTTTAATAAATCTTTATATTGTTCTTTGTTGTCTATTAAGCTCGCAACCAAATGTCCAGTAATTGGTGCGAGTGCAATCCCATCCCCTTCATGGCCCGCTGCAATGAAAAATCCTTCCACTTCCTTCGCTTTATCAATAATTGGCAAGCCGTCGCCGGTAAATGGCCTGAAACCGACCATTGAACGAATCAGCTTAACGTTTTTTAATACCGGAGCAATTCGTACTGCATGTCTGGCAATCGCCGAAAGCACTTCAGGTCCGACTGATTTATCAAACCCTTTAAATTCCCTGCTCCCGCCAATGAGCAGGTTTCCGCTCTCGGTCTGACCTAAAGAGAGCCCGATGCCATAAGGAGGAGCATCAGCCGTATCACTGGCAGCATGCTTGGCCGCTATGTATTGTGAACATAAAATATTTCCATGAATCAGCGGCTCTAATTTTTCAGTAATGAGTACGGCTCCGCGCCGTGGCATAATCGTGAGACCCACACCGGCCATGTCAGCAATTTCGGAAGCGAAAGGCCCTGCCGCATTGACAATGGTCCCGGTCGTAATTTTTCCGTGCCTCGTCTGAACACCGACAACTTTTCCACGTTCACACAAAATATCTGTTGCTTCCGTATGTGGCCGTATATCCGCTCCCCGCCGTTTAGCCGCCTGTGCGAACGCCTGGCTCAACAAGAGCGGATTGACCTCTGCATCTTGAGCGCACCAGGCAGCGCCTAAAATGTCCCCGGACAGCCCTGGTTGCCATGCATGCACTTCTTTATCGTCTAATAGTTTCACATCAAGCCCTGCTTTGTTCCGTTCTTTCACAAATTTTTTCATGGACGCCAGATGCGCCTCAGACTCAATAACAATCATGCCGCCATTTTTCTTAAACTCTATCGATGTATCCAATTCCTCTTCAAGTGTTTCATAGATTTCTCTGCTGGCTTGTGCTAGTTTAATTGGAAAACCGGGTTTCTTGGATTGCAGGAAAATGGCTTTATCACATGACCCGGATGTTTGGGCACCTAGTTCCCCTCTTTCCAGCAAAATCACTTTTCTATGTTCCGCCAGACGGTAAGCAATTGAGGTTCCAATTACACCGCCGCCAATCACAACGGCATCCGCAGTTTCCAAACCACCACCCCTTCCCAGTCATAGGTCAGCTTTTTCACGCCAGATTTGCTCTGCCTTCTCTCTGCCGTATCCAATATTCGGCTGAAATTGAATAAGCGCTTGTTCACTGGCATCTTCCACCTCTTTCCGGGCTCTTGTGACAGCCTTTTGAGGATTGTTCAGCAGACCCAATCTGTCACTGATCGCTGTACCGGCAAGCTTTCCCTGTGCCATCGCTACCTTGGCACTTTCTATCCCGGTAATGTTGCCTGCTACAAAAATACCTTCCTGTGTCGTTTCCATTTCCGGACTATGCAGCGGAATATGACCGCCCAATTCTTTAATATAAGCAAAAGCGCATCCGGCTGAAGATGCCAGTTCTGCCAGCGGGTAAAGACCTCCCGAAATACATACACAGTCCACATTAATTGATTTCGCGTTTTCCTGTTGCAATTGACCGTTTTGAACAATTTTAGCCGTCTTTACCGTTTCAGCTTGTTCCTTCCCCTCAATTGCAAGCACAGTTTTTCTTAAAAAAAGCGGGATTCCCCATACTTTCATGCCAAAACTCGGATAAAATTTGGCTGCGGCCTTTTTCATAACCGGATTTTTCGCCATTTTTCCAGCGATCTTCATCAATCGATTTGGTGCCAGGTGTGCCATACCTGATAAATCATCGATGATCTGCATCGGCGAAGATTTATCAGACGTCAATGCATTGGATGGCGGCAAAAATATTCCCGCTACGTTTACATCTGCCATTTTTAATTCATGAGCGACGGATAAAGACAGGGGATCTACACCAATGATTGCAACATTATGACCTGGTTTGACACGATGATAATTCGTCAATGTCTGTGCAGCACCAATCGCCATGACGCCCGGTTTCGTCCATCCGGGTAAAGGCATTGCTTTTTCTGCCGCTCCCGTTGCAATCAGTACATTCGATGCCTGAAGTTGTTCTCCGCTATGAAGCATGACGTTCCATTGCGGGAAAATACCCCATACCTCTTTTTCGAGAAAAGTGTCAATGTCTAACTTTTTAACTTCAGATGTCATTTCCCGGGCAATGTTCTCGCCAATCCACCATTCAAAATCCGGATCCTCATGCATCTGTCCCAGCAGTTTTCCTCCGGTGACCGGATTCTCATCAACGATTGCCACACGTGCACCATATGATGCCGCATTAATCGCAGCACTCATGCCGGCAGGACCGGAACCGATAACAACCAGATCATACGTCATAAGAGTTCCCCGCTTTGGCTTTCAACACGCATGCCATCTTTTACACGTGTCATGCATGCCCTGACGTTTCTTTCACCATTAACCATTACCCGGCATTCATAGCAGTGTCCGATGCCGCAATAGATGCCGCGCGGTTCCTTTCCTTTCTCCGAATAACCTAACGTACGAATATCATTGGCCAGCAATGCCGCCGCAATCGACTCCCCTTCATACGCTTCATAATCGACTCCGTTACACGTTATGTTCACAATATTCTTTTTCTGTCTCCCCAGTACAGGATGTTCATTTATCCGCATGATTAAGATCCTTTCCCATTCCTGCTAATTCATTCAGACTCACCGGACGGACCGGATGATTACTGCTCAAGTCCGGTCGTTCAGGAATTGATCCTTCTGTATAAATCGAAATGACTTGTTCCAGGAGCGGACGGCAAATTCTTCCCTGACATATCCCCATCCCTGCCCTTGTTTCCAGTTTTAAGGCTTTTGATGTTGCTGCTCCATTATTAATGGCGTTTAAAATGTAACTTAACGTCACTTCTTCACACCGGCAGATGACTGTATCACTGTTCATTCCTTTTCGCCTCTTTTTTTTAAAAAAATATCCCAGCTGTAACATGAAATATATGAATAATCGGAATATTTATTACATCGATTACCCGTTGATGTAACCAAAAAGGAAAAAGAATGGCCTTCAATTATTCCTCAGCCCTCCTTTCGAATCATCCAAAGGAAGGCAATTTGGGATGCGGCATAATGGGCAAACGAATATTCCCCCGCCATATTATCAGGTAAAAATGGTGTCAGTAACTGCTTTCCCATATTCACTTCCGCTTTCCTGATTGCCCATCTTTTGTGGTGGATCCCCCCTTTGAACAATGACCGGCCCCTGTATGTCCAAAGAAAATAGCGTTCGATGAGCCAATGTTCGAGGCTCCCCTTCTCGGGATGGAACTGTTCACCTGTTGGCTGATACTGCATTTTCAGGCGTACATCCTTTTTGCCAAACCTCTCGCTATCAACATAAATTGAATCACCCCATTTTTTCATCGTCATGTTTGCATGAAAATACGGCAATGTAGCAGCTCGTGCACCAACAACCGTGAGCAGCTGATTGGCATCCAGACTGAAAAAATAAACACCCTTTATCCCATTTCGTTTCACATATGTCCGAACATTCACCTCTAAAAAACTGTTCAAAAACGGAATCTGCGGTAAACCACGAAGCCGTATTTTACTCACTCTGAATGGAATGATACTTAACCACGCGTCCCCGTCATATGTATCCAGTTCAAGACCGGGTGGAATATACGATTCAAACACGTACCGAGGGAGGCGGTAATGGATAAACAATAAATGTTCCCAATGCTGCATCATGACCCATGAACCGCGCGGCAACGGGTAGTCACGATGCATCGTGCTGTTTAATATATCCTCGTACATCTGGTTTCACCTCATGTCAGCTTTTTCGTGTTAAAATCCTTCCTTACTATGTTTCCATTCTCAGATGGAATCGAATCATATGTAAAATATTTCTAGTGGCTGAGGGGCAGGGCATGAGGTAAGACCCCCTTGTCCTGTCAATCAGATAAATTGTTACACTCCGGCATAACTGATATAATCTTGTTTATCTGAGAAAAAGGAAGTGTAGAATTTTGGAATACGAGGCAGGCCTCATGTTGGAAGGCGGAGGTATGCGATGCGCATTTACAGTCGGTGTACTGGATTACTTTCTTGATCAGGATATTGAATTTCCTTATGTCGCAACAGCATCGGCTGGGGCGTTGATTGGAAGTTCCTATATTGCCAAGCAGCGTGACCGGAACACCAAACTGCTTGATGCCATCGGGAGAAATCAGGAAGCTATATCAATCAAACGGCTGCTGCAAAAAAAAGAACTGTTCAGCATGGATTTTATTTTTGATAAACTGGCCAATCATGAATTTCCGCTTGAATTTCAGTCTTTCTCACAGGCCAATTCCAAATTTATCATCGGTACAACCGATATTAATACCGGCAAACCTGTTTTTTTTGATACATTTCATAAACAGCAGGATCTGTCAGCCATCATCAGAGCCTCCTGTTCGTTACCGGTTTTAGCTCCCAGTGTTGAGTATAACGGCAGACAATTAATTGATGGCGGTGTATCTGACCCGATACCAATCACGCCATTGATTGAAAAAGGATTAAAAAAGCATGTCGTCGTTCTGACCCGAAACGAGGGATACGTTAAAAAACCAACTAAACTAAACTGGTTTTTTAAACGATTTTTCAAAGATAAACCCGAACTTATTAAATTATTACGTAATCGGCATTTGCTTTATAATGAAACAATGAAGACATTACGTGCAATGGAACAGCGCAATGAAGTGTTTATCATCCAACCGGAAAAACCACTGGATGCCAGCCGGATTGAAAAAAGCCATCATAAGCTCGAAGCATTATATCATCAGGGCTACCAGGAAGCTGAAAGGAAACATCAAGCGTTGCAGAACTTCCTGCAAAGTGAAAAGAAACCATCAGCATATATTAACGAAAACATATCGTCCTAATGGATAACCAGGAAAAGCGCTCCATCATTATTGGGGAGCGCTTTTTATAACTGAATTGCCAATTGCGATACCGCTTCAACCTATCCTGCAGTTTTTTCCTCATCAGACTCAGGCAAATTTGTATGATATCGGTTCACCAGTTTTTGTGTTTCTGCTGAAGGCGATTGTGTCAGCAAACTGACGACAATTACAAGTACTAATGAAACCGGTGAAGCAATAATTGGTTCTGAAACTAATGCAAAGGGCTTTGTGATGACTAATATCAGGAATGTCAGTGCACCACCAAGAATTCCCGCCAACGCTCCGGCCTTATTTGCCCTGTTCCACCAAATACCAAGCACCAACGGGAAACCAAAAGATGAAAGCAAGAAGCCGCCTACCCAGCCAACCATAATCGCTATTAGCTGTGGTGGATTAATCGCTATAATAATACCAATAATGCTGGCAATAATCATAACCGTAAAGCCGATTTTCGTAATAGTCTTTTCGGAAGCTTCTTTATTAATGTATTCTTTGTAAATATCCCGGGCAACTCCAGCCGAAATCGCGAGAAGCATCGCATCGGCGGACGACATAATCGCTGCCAGAAGCCCTGCAAGCATAATACCTGCAAGAAATGGCGACATATAATTTTCGATCACGGATACAAAGATCATATCCTGGTTGTCTAAAGTATCAGCAATACCCAGGCTTGCTCCCCCTGCAGCAACAATTAAGCCAAAGACAAAAATCAGCAGGTATAATAAGCATGCCCACATGGCCGATCGCCGTGCTGTTTTGGCATCCCGTGAAGCAAAGTTACGCATAACCGCTGACGGCGAAACAATGCCGAACCACAGAAATGCTAAAAACAAACCGAAATAAGACATCCATGGCTGGGTAATGTCACCGAATGCCGGTGTTACCGCAAGCGCATCCTGAATTAGTGACGAAAAGCCATCATGCTGGACCAAAATGATTCCTGCCAGTATGAGCATGCCAACAAGCATGACAGAGCCCTGAATCAAGTCGGTATAGGTGATTGCCCACATACCACCAAGTGCAGCATAAACCGTAAAACCAATTCCAAGTACAATAACCGCGGTTGTATAATCAATGCCTAAAACATGAGAGCCGATCAGCCCTGAGGCAGTCAGTTGCGGTACCATATAAAAGGTCATCCCGATAACAACGATAGCTACAGCCACAATCTGTACCGCTTTGCCATACCGTTGCTTGAAAAATTCCGGAAGTGTGTTGACACCTGAACGTCTGATCTGCCCGGATACCAGAAAAAGCGTAAACGGCAAGATAGCAACGGCACCAAACCCATAAGCAAACAAAAATGGAACTCCGAGTGCAACACCAGATCCAACCGCTCCCATTAACGAGCTAGAACTCGCCAAAGCCGCAAATAAAGCAAATGCTCCAACGAATGTATTAATACTTTTTCCCGCTGTCCAATAATCGCTTTCAGAAGAATGTGACGCCTTGTAAAATAAATGCCTATCAGTGTCATCGCTACAAGATAAACGCCTAATATAACAGTCTCCATTATCTGCATATGTCTCACCCTCTCCTTTAATTATTTTGAGCATTCTTATCCTTTTTTTCCATCCAAACAACATAAATAATAGCTAGAAGAAACCAGACAAAGTAACTGAAAAACATTAACCAGCCCGCAAGCGAAATACCCATCAAATAAATATCAGTAGGCCACCAGATTAATACGGTAGCCGAGATGACAATCAGTACAACCACTAAAATGATGCCTGGATCTGAAAGCCTTGACCTGGACTTCATGAAAAAACCCCTTTCTCGCGTTTTTGATCATCCCATCTACATGGATAAGTTTGTTCCAGCGCCTTTTTCTTGTGCTTTTTGATACATCAAATTGGCGACAACAACGTCAAATAACGCCATTCCGGTAGACTTTAAGACAATTGTCCCTCCCTCTTGAACATTTACTTGTTTATTGTTTGAAACGAGTTCTGACACGGTCAAAATGGAATCACGATCAATCCAGCCTTTTTCGATTGGTATGGCAATATCGCCCGATTCCTCAATGGCGTGTTCTGTATCAACCATTACCTTATCTGCCACTTTGAACAAGGATTGAGGAAATTCCCGCATGGTCGGCTGGAACGATCCAACACCAATAACTAGTTTGTTCTTCAAAATCTCAGGATTGTCCGGAAGAACCGGGTCATTTGATGTTGTGGTTGTGATGACGATATCCACATCGTTGATAGCTTCTTCAACAGAACTATAAGATTTTATAACAACGTCTGATCCAACCCATTTTTGCAGTGATTCTTTGAATGCAGGCATTTTTTCCGGTGAACGATTAAATAGATGGACCGTTTCAATCGGTCTCTCTGTGCATGCTGCAATCGCCTGATAAAGGCCTTGCACACCAGTACCGACAATCGCCAGAGAAGCTGCATCTTTTCTGGCCAAATGACGTACGCCCGATCCGCCAATAGCACCTGTCCGCATGCCAGTCAGAAATGCACCATTTAAAATGCCTTTAATTTCGCCTGTTTCACTGCTGTTCAAAACAACCAGTCCATGCAAAGTCGGCAGCTTCTGATTGTTCGGAAAAATGGTTACGAGTTTAGTTCCGATGGCATCTTCCGTAATACTTGGCATTAACAAAAGAGTGTTGTCTCCTTCTTTTAAATGCATTCGTTGTGGCATCTGAAATTGACCCGATTCATAAACAAGGTACGTTTCGTCAATCGCATCAATCACATCCTTCATGGTCACAGCTTCCTTGATATCCCGTTCGTTTAAAAATAGCATTCTATCAACCTCCGTCTTAAATAGACTATTATCCGTATATTAACACTTTACCGCGCAACATGACCATCCCACTGTCGTTATTTTTTTAATATTCAGTTTATAAAGGTTGATTCCTGAACAACTGATGTTAAATAATCTCGCTCCTTTAAATGAGCCCGCTTATCATAATGGCAGCAATCACCAACGGAATAACATAGGTAACGATTGGTTTTAAAGCTTCAGGAAGTCTTATGAAACTTGTTCCAAAATTGATGTCATCAATAAAGTTTCTGACTTCCCATTGGAACACAACATATAAAGCGAGTAACAGACCAGCTAAAGTTAATAGAATATTTCCCGAAAAGAAATCAACAAATCCAAAAATGTCCATCCCTAAGATTTGAACGTGAGACCATGGACCCTGTGACAATATTGAAGGAATGGCCAATATAAATGTTACACTAATGACGATCCAAACACTCGTTTTTCTTTTTATATCTAATAATTCAGCAGTATTGGCCGCCAGGGTTTCGATCAAACCAACACCTGTTGTAAGCGCACCGATTATAATTAGAAAGAAAAAGAATAAACCAAACAGATACCCCAGAGGCATTTGCTCAATCAAAGCCGGCAGTGTCATGAATATTAACCCGGGACCTGAATTCGGCTCCATTTGGAAAGCGAATAGAGCAGGAAAGATAACTAATCCTGATAAAAAAGCTATGAACGTGTCCAATGAAATGACCCAAACACCATCTTCGGCCAAATTTGATTTTTTTGGCTTCAAGTAACTTCCATATGTGAATGCAGCTGCCATACCAATACCAATCGAAAAGAATGCTTGCCCAAGCGCAGCCAGTACCGTACTAGCAGTGATTTGTGAAAAATCTGGTTTTAAATACCAAACGACGCCTTCAAATGATCCCGGCAATGAAAGCGAAAATACGGCCAAAATAATCAACATGACAATAAACAGTGGCATGACCGTCTTTACAAATTTTTCTATGCCGCTTTTAACCCCCTTAGCTACAATAAATCCGAGTATCAATGTCGGGATGATCGTATAGCCGATGACGGCGACTGGATTTGAAATGAAATCTTCATAAATGACGGCAGCTTGGTCGGATGTGACACCTTGAAATGAACCGATACCCACTTTAAAAAAATAAGCAAACAGCCAGCCCATAATCATGAGATAATAGGACGTCACTAAAAGGGCGGTAATGGTCCCAAGCCAGCCGATAGAGACCCACGGATTTCCTTTTCCGTTCAATTTCCTTAACCCTATAATTGCTGCTGATTGGGCTTTTCTGCCTAATCCAGCCTCAGCTAAAAACAAAGGGATCCCTATCACGATGACAATCATGATATAGATCAGAAGGAATGCTCCCCCGCCATTTTCTCCGGCAACGTAGGGAAATCGCCAAATATTTCCCAATCCAATAGCAAAGCCGGAAGCAGCCATAATAAATCCTAACCTACTGCCCCAATTCTCTCTCCCTTGTTTGTTGTCAGGACTTCTCATACAGCTCCCCTTTCTGTCAGCCTTATAATAAGTTAAATAAGGCGATTGGATACATCACCTTTATTGATATCACCTCCATTAAACGCTTACACAACGGCTCCCTCCACAATCAATTCATTATTAGCAAAACGTTCAAAGTGCAACGGGCTTAAATCCAACGTCTCGTAGCGGCCATTCCGGATCATTTCAGACATCCCTTTTCCAACTGCAGGTGCCTGCTGCATACCATGCCCGCTGAAACCGCACGCCATGTAGTATCCTTCTAGTTGCGGATGCTCGCCGATGATGGCATTTTGATCTTTTGTATTATGGCTGTAAATACCCGCCCAGCCATTACTGATTTTAGCCCGTTCAAAGTTTGGAATACGCTCAGCTAAAACCGGCCATAGTTGTTCTTCAAATAGCGAACGTTTCCATCTAAAATCAATGCCGGGTTTTACTTTCTCAGCAAACCCTGTTATTAGCGAATTGCCCTCATGCCTGAAGTATACACCTGTCGGATCAATGGTGAGCGGCAGGTATTTTTCCAGCGGCTCAGCAATATCAAACTGTATTATTTGACGTTTTAAAGGGATGATTGGGAGTGGGAGACCAATTTTCTCACTTAAATCGGGTGCCCACGGACCCGCACAATTGATAACAATCGGAGCTCTGTAAATATTCCCATTCTCAAGCTTAACACCTGTTGCTTTTCTGCCTTCTGTCAGGATCGTTTCAACTTCTTCATAAATGTATTGACCACCAAGCTGCTTTACTTTCCTGGCATAGCCCTGCATAACCGAGTACGGATCTAAATAACCATCCTCACCACAGTAAAGCCCACCCTGTAAATCATCAATATTTAATTCAGGAATAATTGAGAGCAATTCTTCTTTTGCCAACATTTCAGATGGTACACCATGTTTTTGTTGCAATTGGAGCTGTTTTTGCAGCTGTTCGATATTCTCGTCTTTAGCGAGAAAGAGATAACCACGCTGTTTAAAGTCAATTTCGGCTTTTTCCGTTCCAATTGCCATATCTTCCGCAAAAGTTTTATATTTTTGCAATCCATACCGGCTTATTTGAATATTGATCTCCGTTGTGAACAACTGCCTTAATCCCCCGGCACTTCTTGGGGTTGAAGCATATTCATATATTTTATCTTTTTCAAATATCGTAATATCACCATCATACCCGTCATTCAGTAAATTAAAGGCAATACTGGATCCAATCACACCGCCGCCGACAATGATAATATCAGTCTGTTGTTGCATTCGATCATCACTCCAGATATCATAAAATTATTCATAATATTATATTTATTTATAACGTATAAAGCATCCGTATTACTATAGTTAAAATGCATAAGATCATAGAAGGTTATCATAATTATTGAAATTGTGATATAATTCATGAGATCATTAAACAAGGGTGTGATAATGATTGAGGGATTCGTGCAAATTGCACAAAAAGTAGTGAAAGCGGTTTCGGAAGTATTGCCGTTTGATATCAGTTTAAGTGATGAACAAGGCTATATCATTGGTTCATCCATCCCTGAACGGATGGGGACACTTCATGAACCATCGAAAGAGGTCATCCAGAAAAATACGTTTTTGTTGTTCGACGATGAAAAAATAGAAGACATGACAAATGTTCTCCCTGGTGTTGCCGCGCCTTTGAAATTTGACACTTCGACTATTGGTGTACTCGGGATTATTGGCCCTCCGGAAGAGGTCGAACCATATGCACAACTCGTTGTAAAATACGTTGAAATGATGTGGCACGAAATATTTGATCAACAAATAGAAGAAATGGAAACTAAAACACTTGAAACATTTGCCCAGTATATTCTGTTAAACGAAACAACTAATCAGGTAAGAGTTGAACAATATTGTAAAATGCTTGAAATCACACCTCATACAAAACGTTTTTGCATTGTTGTTGATATCGGTGATTCGTTATTGAGCAGCATTCAAAATAAAACTCCTGTTAACCAGTTGAAAAATCGCTTATTGGCTTGTACACAAAAAGCTTATGAGAGTTCCCGGGATGTCATTTGCACGTTTTTGAATATGGAAAAAATTATTTTACTAAAACCAGTCGAATCGGAAAATCATTATATGACAGCATTAGATCAATTTACCAATCAAAGTCACGCTTTAACCGAAATGTTTGAAACCTATCAGATTACGAATGTATCTGCTGCTGCGGGTCATTTATGCTACAGCATTGAAGATATGAGCGAATCGTATCACGAAGCCGAAAGTCTGATCAAATTTGGAAAACAGCTTGGAATATCACCGCCCATCTATACATTCCACAACTGGAATATATTGAAGGAATTGCTCCCCCTTCAAGTTGACGAAAATTTCCGGGATAAAATCTTGTTTCGATTACGATCGCTTATTGAAGATGAAGATTTCCCCGAGCTTATGCAAAACTTTATGGTTTATTGCAAAAATATGATGAATATCAGTCAAGCAGCTAAAGAGCTGTTTATTCATCGAAACACCTTGATTTACCGGCTGAAAAAGATAGAGTCGATCATATTAATTGATACAAAAAATTTCGAACATTGTATGATGCTTTATTTGGTATTAAAAAGATATGACAATGGCAAAAGCTCCTCTCTTAATTGAAGAAAGGAGCTTTTTAAAATCATATTATTGACTGTGGACCGCTTCAGCAGCCAGGACATCTCTCAACA
This sequence comes from Lentibacillus sp., assembly GCF_035301925.1. Taxonomy (GTDB): domain Bacteria; phylum Bacillota; class Bacilli; order Bacillales; family Amphibacillaceae; genus Lentibacillus. Next base: position 18,549 of record NZ_DATGTI010000056.1, read on the forward strand.
GTGGGACGGCCGTATCAATTTCTTTTTCACTCACAATCAACGGCGGTAACAGACGGATGATGTTCGGGCCTGCGCTTAAGACGAGCAACCCTTTTTCGATCAGTTTTCCAATCATGCTGGATACCTCCTGATTGCACTCAATACCAATCATCAATCCCTTGCCGCGGATTGACGTCACAACCGGCAGCTGACGAATGGAAGCGTTCAGTCGATTCAGTAAAAGTTCGCCTTTTGCCGTCACCGCCTGTAAAAAGTCATCCTGGAAAACGTGGTTTAAAACAGCTTCTGCAGCTGCCATGGCCAGTGGATTGCCGCCGAATGTTGCCCCGTGACTACCCGGCCCGAATACATCACGAAGCTCTTTTTTAGCTATCATGGCTCCAACAGGGATACCGTTGGCAAGTCCTTTGGCTGATGTGATAACATCCGGAGATATCCCGTAATGCTGATAGGCAAACGGCTTCCCTGTCCGCCCGATACCTGTCTGAATCTCATCAACGATTAACAAGACATCATGCTGCCGGCAAACTTGCTCCAATTCTTGAACAAAATCGAAGTCAGCCATATGAATGCCGCCTTCACCCTGAATCATTTCCATCATAACGGCAGCCGTTTCGCCATCCACAGCCCGTTTAATCGCATCGATATCATTAAATGGAACATAGCTGAACCTCTCAAGTACAGGGCCAAACCCGGTGTGAATTTTTTCCTGTCCGGTAGCCGCCATTGATCCAAATGTCCGCCCGTGAAATGACTGTTGGAAGGAAATGATTTTGTTTTTGCCTGTCGCTTTGCGGGCGAGTTTGATGGCCGCTTCATTTGCCTCAGTGCCGCTATTGCAGAAAAATACCTGATCGCCTGAACTATGCCGGGCAAGCCAGTCAGCCACTTTTTCTTGGATCGGATTATGGTATAGATTGGATACGTGCCAATACTGATTCAACTGGTTTTCCAGTGCTTTCTGTACATCCGAGTGCCGATGACCGAGATTGCATACGCCAATGCCTGCCCCGAAGTCAAGGTAGTTTTTTCCTTCTGTGTCTTCCACAGTGGTCCCTGATGCACGTTTAACTGATAAATTGAACCGCTTATATGTTGGAAAAAGTGCTGTCATACGAGCCGGCCTCCCTTGAGTGTCTTATAATTGTTCCGGTAAATCCGGAATCACTCATCACTTGATTCGCATCGGCAATCATGACGTTTTGTAAATTTTTATTTAAACAGGCAACTGCTGCTTTCACTTTCGGAATCATACCGCCATAAATGATCCCCTTGACAATCAGATCTTCTATTTCCGTGGATGTTGCTGATTGAAGCAGTTTCCCGCCTTTCATGACACCTTGCACGTCTGTCACAAAAATCAGCTTCTCTGCACCTGTTCCTTGTGCAATGGCTGCTGCAGCCGTATCGGCGTTCACATTATAACTGTCGCCCTTTTTGTCGACAGCAATCGGGGCAATTACCGGCACGATATGTTGTGCAAGCAGCCGTTCCAAAAACACCGCATTGACCTCCACAACATCACCGACATAGCCATACGTTTCGAAGTCTTTTGGTACACACGTCATCAGATTGGCATCTGATCCGGAAAAACCGGCTGACTGTATACCGGATGCATTCATTTTTCGTGTTATGGCATTATTGACATGGCCGGTGAGCACCATTTCCACCACATCCATAGCTTCTTTAGTGGTGGTCCTGAGACCATTAATAAATGTATAAGGCACATTTAATTGATCGAGCTGTTTTCGGATAGCAGGACCGCCACCGTGTACAATGATCGGTTTTATACCGTTTTTCATCAGTTTTGCTACATTATTGAAAAATTGATCTGATAATTCGTCAACAATACTGCCGCCGCACTTAATCACAGCGATTTCAGCCATGGTCAACCTCCTCAAGTCCGATAGCTGGCATTGATCCGCACATAATCATACGTTAAATCACAACCCCATGCTTTACCGGTTCCATTGCCAACGTTCAAATCAACCGAAATCTTAACGTCGTCATTTTGCATATAACGGGACACGTCAGTTTCGGAAAACGAAAGGGGCTGACTGTTTTGCAAAATTTGAAACGGTCCTATTGAGGTGTCAATTTTAGCGGCATTAACATCTGCACCGCTCCTGCCAATAGCGGCAATAATTCTCCCCCAATTAGGATCCGATCCATAGACAGCAGTCTTAACAAGTGAGGAACCGACAATCGTCTTAGCCACTTTGACCGCCTGACCGTCGTCATATGCGCCACTGACTTCCACTTCAATTAATTTTGTAGCACCTTCTCCATCACGGGCAATCATCTTCGCCAGATCCTCACACGTATGCCGCAGCAGACCAGTAAATTTCTCCCAGTCGCTGTGCTCCGGCGTCAAACTTTCATTACCTGCCTTGCCGCTTGCCATCGTGAGCACCATGTCATTTGTCGACGTATCACCGTCCACCGTAATGCAATTGAACGTCTTATCGGTTGCCTCTTTCAAAGCTAGTTGCAGGATTTCCGGTTCAATGTTGGCATCGGTTGTCAAAAACGCGAGCATGGTCCCCATATTCGGTTCAATCATACCGGAGCCTTTTGCCGAGCCGGCCATCGTCACCGTCTGGCCGTCAATTGTTATCTGATGGCATGTGGATTTTGTCGTGGTGTCGGTAGTCAAAATGGATTCGTTAAAGGCCGCTGCAGCTTTTTCATCCGTCGATAATTCAAGGTGTTTGATATTCGGAATAATTTTATTCATCGGCATATCAAGACCGATAACGCCGGTTGAGGAAACAGCAACCGTGTGCTCCGGAATTGACAATTGCTCTGCCGCAGCCCGGCGCATTGTGTATGCATCCTGTTCACCCTGTTTTCCCGTACAAGCGTTGGCATTGCCGCTATTGACGATTAAAGCCTGCAGTTTCCTTTCTTTGCTGATGCTTTCTTTTGTAACCTTTAATGGTGCTGCCTGAATGACATTCAGCGTATATAACGCAGCAGCACTCGCGGGCACGTCGCAATAAAGCATGCCTAGGTCATTGCGCTTCCGCTTGACGCCCGTATGCATGCCAGCCACTTGAAAGCCTGCCGGTGTTGCAATCGTCCCTCCTTCCATTTTTTTAATCATGCTGCTTGCTTTTATCAGCACCATTTTTTTCTCCTCCTTTCATAGAATCTATCTTTTTCGAGCACGTTGCACACTAGGCTTTGTTTCCCTCTCAGTTGGGGGAAGCGCGCCACTGAATGACGTTTCACTACGGATAAACGGGTGCAAAAGAAAGACCTGTTTTCTCATCAAGCTCGAACATCCGGTTCATATTTTGCACGGCCTGACCTGCTGCCCCTTTGACAAGATTATCAATCACCGAAACAACCATGATCCGGTCCGTCCGTTCATCGTAAGCGAGTGACACATCACAAAAATTCGAACCATAAACTTCTTTGGTGCTTGGGTATGTACCCGGTTCTCTAACTCTGACAAAATAGCAATCTTTGTAGCTCGTGTTGAATAAATCATAGAGTTTCGCTGGTGATATACTCTCCGTTGCATTCACATAAATCGTGGTCATAATCCCCCGCGTCATCGGAACAAGATGTGTACTGAATGTTACAGCGCCTATATTGGGATCCCAGTCTGCCAGAACCTGCTCGATTTCCGGTGTGTGTTGGTGTTCAAGCACCTTATAGATTTTCAGATTGTCATTCATCTCGGCGAAATGCGTGACAGATGTGGCTTTTTTGCCCGCGCCGCTCACACCGGTTTTGGCATCAATGACAATTGAGCCCGGATCAATCATTTTATGTTTCACCAGTGGCGCCAGCCCAATTAATGCGGCGGTTGGATAACAGCCTGGGTTGGAAATCAATTGAGCTTCTGTCACGTCAGCATCTAACCATTCCGTCAGCCCATATACAGCATCTTCAAGAACTGCCTCATCAGGTGCTTTTTTGTTATACCATGTCTCATACGCCGTTGTGTCTCTTAGGCGAAAATCACCGGATAAATCAATCACGCGAACGCCTTCGTTAATGAAGGCCGGAACCAGCTCTGATGACACACCGGACGGGGTCGCTGTGAACACCAGGTCAGCATTCCGGGCAATTTTTTCCGGATCAATGGACTCAAGCTTCATCCCGGAAACACCCTGCAAGTGCGGATAACTGTCCGCAATCTTTGATCCCTCGAGACTTGATGAATGAAGTGACTCAATGGTTACTTCCGGGTGCTGCTGTAAAATACGAATAAGTTCCGCTCCCCCATATCCGGTTGCGCCGACAATTGCTGCTTTCATATACGACGTTCACCCCTCGAATTATTTTATCCTGCCTTAATAAGCAGTAAAATCCAGCTGAAAAATTTATGAAACTAATAAAGATGTTGGAGCAAATGCCTGTAAAGGTCTGATTCTGTTCAACATGCAGTGAGAAAAGCACTCTACTGAATGAAGTTTCACTTTTCCCCGCATCTAATGGTCACTAACCCGCCTGAAAACGGCGGCTAATTTCCCATAAATGCCCGATTCTGTTCGGGCCTGCACGATGCAGGTCACAAAGGCGTTGCAACACGATGTTGCGAACTTAGCCTTTGTCCCCCTTCTTCAGTGGAGAAAGAGCACTCTACTTAGTGAAGTTTCACTTTATTTCACCCTATTATAAAATGTATAAATATAATGTCAAGTGTATAATTATAAAATTTTAGTTTTTTGTGGAGAAATTTTGTACATAGATAAATCGAGGTACCTCGTAGGCACCTCGATTGGAATTCCCAGATAATATGAAAAAATGCTGGGCTTATGATCAACTGTTATATCAGGCACTTTCCTGATGCGCAACGGCTGTCTGACTTTTTGTTTTTACCGGTGACATATTGAACACAATATTCAGGACAATTGCCGTCACACTGCCAGCCACGATACCGTTACTGGTTAAAATTTGAATGCTTGATGGAAATTGTGTAAATAATTCAGGTACAACTGTAACACCCATCCCCATTCCGACCGAACAAGCGACAATCATTGCGTTTCCGGCTGATTCCGAGATAACACCGCTCAGCATCTTAATTCCCTGTGAAATAACCATGCCGAACATCGCAATCATGGCCCCGCCCAGGACGGCACTTGGAATAATCGTTGTCACGGCTGCAATCTTTGGAATAAATCCGAGTGTAACGAGCATAAGCCCGGTAACAAGGATAACCCTGACTGATTTGACACCGGTCATTTGCATCATGCCGACATTTTGTGAAAATGCTGTGTATGGAAAGGCATTGAAAAACGCTCCAAGTAATATCGCCAGTCCTTCAGCACGGTAACCCTTGGAAAGATCCTTCTCCTGTAATTTCCGATCTGTCAAATCTCCAAGAGCGAAATAAACGCCTGTTGATTCGATCAACGAAACCATCGCCACTAGAATCATCGTTATGATAGCGGACCATTCAAACGTCGGCATTCCGAAATAAAAAGGATGAACCATATGAAACAACGATGCTTCCTCCACAGCGGAAAAATCAACTTTGCCCATGAAGGTTGCTGCAATCGTGCCAACTGTCAACCCAATCAAAATCGAAATCGACTGCGTGAATCCTTTCGTGAACCGGTAGATCATAATAATAAATAATAACGTTCCAAACGCCAGGGAAAGATTCGCAGCCGAACCGAAATCAGCGGCACCTTCTCCCCCGCCCATATTATTGATGGCAGTGGGAATCAGTGTTATACCAATGATGGTTACCACGGTCCCTGTTACAATCGGCGGGAAAAAGCGAACTAATTTGCCGAAAAAGCGGCTGATAAGGAGAACAACCAAACCCGAAACGATAATCGCCCCATAAATGGCCGTTATCCCAAACTCACCGCCAATCGCTATCATCGGGCCGACTGCTGTGAACGTGCAGCCAAGCACAACCGGAAGACCAATCCCGAAAAACCGGTTGCGGATAACCTGCAAAATCGTTGCCACCCCGCACATTAAGATATCAATCGCAACAAGATACGTTAACTGTTCAGATGTCAGTCCCAGTGCTTCCCCAACAATCAGCGGTACTAAAATCGCTCCGGCGTACATCGCCAGCAAATGCTGAAAACTTAACGCAGCAGTTTTCATCATACGATTGCCTCCTTGTTTTGTAATGTGACATGACCATCAGACAGTGACGCGATTGTTGCCAATGATTCAACATGAATTCCACGTTCACGTAATGTTTTTCCGCCTTCCTGGAATCCTTTTTCAATCACAACCCCTATTCCTTCGAGGGTTGCACCGGCCTGTTCAACAATTTCAACCATCCCCAATGCCGCCTGACCGTTTGCCAAAATATCATCAATAATCAGCACAAGATCATTATGATTGATATAATCCTTGGAAACCGATATGTCATTCGATTCTTTTTTGGTGTACGAATAAACCTCTGCAGTATATAGATGCTCATTTAACGTGAGCGATTTGCGTTTCCGGGCAAAAATCACCGGAACTTGCAAACTCAGTCCCGCCATGACAGCCGGCGCAATACCGGATGATTCAAGTGTCAGGATTTTCGTAATACCGGATTCTGCATACCTTGAAGCAAATGCCTCGCCAACGGATTGCATGAAAACAGGGTCAACCTGATGATTTAGAAAGGTATCCACTTTTATGACCGACTCGGATAAAACCTTTCCTTCTGTTAAAATTTTTTGTTTAAGTGATTCCATCCTGCTCTCCTTTCCAGGAATTAAAAAACCCGAAAAACAAGCTTCCACTCAGACTATGAGGAAAGCAATGTTTTTCGGGTTATCGTCAATACGATGAGCCTCATCCGACATCACCATGTCTTTTACGTCGAAAATCCGAACAATAAACAAAAGGAACTCACAAATGTCAAATATGTCATCCTTCTGTTCTGCTTCCTTTCATAGTCGGTTCATTTACGGTGAACCGGTAGAAACTTGCAGGCCGTATTCCTGCGATTATATGAAATAAGCTATTTGATTGCTGTCTATTATAGCATCTCACAATGAAAATACAACCCCTTATTAAAGATTAGTTTATGAAAACTTTTCGCTGCTTGATTTGCCAATTGACATATACTCTAAACTCATGTACATTATAAATATACGAACATTTATATGTATTTATTGATTAACATTCGTTTTTAGGGGTGTAATGATGGAAAATGTATTTGATTACGAAGATATTCAGCTGATACCGGCAAAATGTATTGTCAACAGCCGTTCTGAGTGCGACACAACAGTGACCCTTGGCGGGTATACATTCAACCTGCCTGTCGTGCCTGCCAATATGCAGACGATTATTGACGAAAGAATCGCACGCTACCTGGCTGAAAACAATTACTTTTATATTATGCACCGTTTTGAACCGGAAACAAGAATTGATTTTATCCGCGACATGCAGGAAAATGGACTGATCGCCTCTATCAGTGTTGGGGTAAAAGAGGAAGAGTACAACTTTATCCGGCAATTAGTAAATCATAAACTTACACCGGAATATATCACAATTGACATTGCACACGGTCATTCCGACACCGTCATTCATATGATTCAACATATTAAAAAATATCTGCCGGACAGCTTTGTCATTGCCGGAAATGTCAGTACACCAGAAGCAGTCAGGGAACTGGAACACGCCGGCGCAGACGCGACAAAAGTGGGCATTGGCCCGGGAAAAGTGTGCACTACCAAATTGAAAACTGGATTTGGAACCGGTGGCTGGCAGCTGGCGGCTTTGAAATGGTGCGCCAAAGCGGCAAGCAAGCCAATCATCGCTGACGGAGGTATCCGTACCCATGGGGATATCGCCAAATCCGTCCGTTTTGGCGCATCAATGGTCATGGTTGGTTCCTTATTTGCCGGACACGAGGAATCACCAGGCAAAACGATTGAGAAAGACGGCAAACGCTATAAAGAATATTTTGGCTCAGCTTCCGAATATCAAAAAGGTAAAAAGAAAAACGTGGAAGGTAAAAAAATGTTTGTCGAGCATAAAGGGTCGCTGAAGGATACCTTGGCCGAAATGAAACAGGATCTGCAATCCGCTATCTCCTATGCAGGCGGCAAAGAATTACAGGCAATCCGTTATGTTGACTATGTCGTTGTCAAAAATTCAATTTTTAATGGTGACCAGGTTTACTGAAATAGGATTTGCACACGTTTGGCCCAAGTTGTCACAGAATCGGCTTAAGTTGTCACAAATTAACCATAAATTGTTAATGCATGAACCTTATTTGAAATAAAGAAACGATCAAGGGCATTCCTGATCGTTTCTTTATGTGCGTTTTCAGAAAAGAAAAAAGCCCGAAAAGCTTCTGCTCCCACACCCTGTCATAAGAGCAGTTTTTTCGCGCCTTATATACTCAAGGAAATTGAATTTCCCTTATCTCCAGCCTTTCAAATCCTAATTTCTTTGAAGGGAAAACAGACATTTGGACAGCGGAAATTCACTTAAAAAGGGATTTTAACGTTTTTGCAATTTATTTAAAGACCAAACGCTTCCGCAAGTAATCGATATGAATGCACCTTTGCATCAAAATCATAAATATTTGTGATAATCATGAATTCATCTGTCTGATAATGGTCGCCCAGCCGATTCAATTCCTGTTTCACCTGTTCGGGTGTGCCAATTACGGTCCGATTACGGTTTTTCCTGATGACGTCAAGTTCGTCCTGCCGAAACGTTCTTTTTTTGACTTCTTCAATTGATGGAACCTTAATATCGGAACCTTTCCCGACATTCAGCAGCCATTTATCCTGACTCAAGGCCAGTTCTTCCGCCTCCTCCTTGGTATCCGCACACACGACAAAAATACAGACGGCACTAATTGGCTGCCAAAAATCTGGTGAGGGCTGAAATTTTTCCCGGTAGGTTTCCATAGCAGCTTGTCCCTTATCCGGGCTGATGAAATGCCCAAACACAAACCCTGCCCCAATTTCAGCGGCATTGGCAGCACCTCTTTCTGATAGTCCAAGCACCCACATCGGTGGAACCGTTTTTGTTCGTGGCGCTGCTTTTACGAGGCGGTAACGATGATCTGCTGGCAGCGTGTTATGTAAAAACCCCTGCAAATCCCGCAATTGACGTGGAAACTCGCTCATACTTTTATTAATGCTATCCAGCAAAGCCATTCTTGTGTCCTGTGACCCGCCGGGAGAACGCCCGATTCCCAAGTCAATCCTGCCTGGAAACATCGCCTCGAGCATCTTGAAATTTTCCGCTACCTTAAACGGGCTGTATTGCGGCAGCAGCACTCCGCCGGATCCGACGCGAATCGTATTTGTATGTGAAGCGATCCGGGCGATAAGTATTTCTGGTGAGACACTGGCCAGACCATTGGTGTTATGATGCTCGGCAACCCAATAGCGCTTATATCCCAATTCTTCGGTTATGTCAGCCAGTTTCAATGTATTTTTTATGGCTTGTTCAGGACTGGAACCCCGAGATATCGGCGACTGATCCAATACACTAAGCTTCATTCCTTAAAAATCTCCTTTCAATAGCAACTTGTCTAAATCATGACATATTTCAATAGGTGAACCAAAAATTTTAACTTCATTTTATCCCGCATGTAATGGCCAGTAACCCACCAAAAAACGGCGGCTAACTGACCTTAAATGCCCGATTCTGTTCAACTAACATTCAGCGGAGGAAAACGTCCCACTGAATAAAGTTTCATTTTATTTTTCATATTATATAGACTATTTCCATTATTTCAGTTATCATTTAATTGGACGTAACATATTCATTTACTACTACGTGAAAGGAGGTGAATGGACGATGGCTGAAAGGGTCAAAAATATAAGTTTGCTGTCACAAATTCTGATTGCATTTGTTCTCGCTGTCCTGGCCGGAATTATTTTCGGTCCAAGCATTGATGTGGTCCAACCATTGGGGGATTTATTTTTACGTCTTATTCAATTCATTATTGTACCCTTGATCGTATCATCACTCATAACCGGCGTGGCGAGTACCGGAAGTATGGAAACACTGAGCAGGATCGGCGGGAAAACGATTCTTTATTATGTTTGTTCAACCTTTATCGCGGTCAGTATCGGGCTGATTGCTGCCTATCTGTTTTCGCCCGGCACCGGCGTGGATATATCCACTTCAAGAGATGTACCTGAGGCAACAGAAACAGACGGTGTCATCAGTGTTTTATTAAACATTATCCCAACAAATCCGATTGAAAGTTTATCAAGCGGCAACATCCTGCAGGTTATCTTCTTCTCCATTTTCATCGGCATCGGCATTACTATGGTCGGACAGAAAGCGGAACCGGTACACCGCTTTTTCGATAGTTTTGCAGAGATTATGTATAAAATCACTTGGGTCATCATGAAACTGATCCCAATTGGTATTTTCGGTTTGCTGGCACCCATTATCGGTGAATATGGTTTGTCCGTTCTAATGCCGCTCATTAAGTTAATTTCAGTTGTAGCGATTGCCTGTATTGTGCACGCCCTTATAACTTATTCTGTTGTGGTCAAGACTTTCGCAAAAATGAATCCGCTTAAATTTTTCAAAGGGATTGCGCCGGCCACTCTCGTCGCTTTTAGCACGCAAAGCAGCTCCGGAACACTGCCGGTCACAATCAAGAGTTCTGAGGACAATTTGGGCGTGTCGAAAAAGATATCAAGTTTTATCCTGCCTTTGGGTGCAACCATTAATATGGATGGAACATCGCTTTACTTAAGTATAGCCGCTTTGTTTACAGCACAAGCCTATGGAATCGAACTGTCATTCGTACAAATTATGATTATAGTGCTTATCGGAACATTGGGTTCGATTGGTGCAGCAGGTGTACCTGGGGCCGGTCTGGTCATGCTGACGCTGGTTCTGACGACGTTGAACCTGCCATTGGAGGCGATTGCCATGATTGCCGGTGTTGACCGTTTCATGGATATGTTCCGAACAGCAGTCAACATTACGGGTGACGCTGCAGGCGCGGTTGTCGTCAATGGTTCAGAACAGCAGCTGGGTGAAAATGCTGACTCAGCTAATCAAGCCGGTTAATTTCGTGAAAGGCGTATGCAGTTATTCATGCGCCTTTCATCTTTTTATGATATGAATGAATGTAAACCGGCAAAATCAAAGAAACGCTGATCACATTGTAACTAAGCCGTAACATATGTTACATAATGCCCTTAATTTTACTTGTCATCCAGATACTGCATTTTTTTAAGACTTGGAAAACATTGACACCAACTTTGTGAACACAGGTCTGTACTGCATTGATGTACCGCTCATTTGAGTATCCACTTTTTGGAACATGCCAAACTATATTACATCTAGTAATCTCTTAGTTGAGAACTTTTCAGCTTGGAGGTTACAAAATGCGTAAACTTAATAAAATAATTTTAACAGGAGCCCTTTCACTGACTTTACTGGCAGTCCCGACTGCTGTTGGGGCATCTTCATATACTGTACAACAAGGCGAATCATTCCATTCGATTGCAAATGAACATGGTATTTCACTTGTAAACCTGCAAATTGCCAATCAGCGTTCGGGCAGCCAGGTTATTGCTGGTGAAACGATTAAGATTCCGGATTCGGTTTCCCGTGAAGACAGAGAATTGATGGCCAAGCTCGTTCATGCGGAAGCCAAGGGAGAACCATATGAAGGAAAAGTAGCCGTTGCGACGGTCATTTTAAACCAAGTTGACTCAAATGATTTTCCGGACACAGTAAAAAGTGTTATCTATCAAAAAGTCAACGGACATTATGCGTTCTCTCCTGTAAAAAATGGCGCGATCAATGGCGGCTACACTGAAGAGGATATGAGAGCTGTCAATGAAGCAATCGCATTCAGAGGACAGGGAAATGGATCATTATACTTCTATAATCCCGACAAAGTCAGCAGTGATTGGGTTCAATCACGTGAGGCAACTGTTAAAATCGGCGACCATCTTTTTGCCAAATAATCAAAAAGCTGAAGACCATCTTTAGGTGGTCTTCAGCTTTTTTATCAAAATGACTGGAACACATCATAAATAACATGCATGCCGTAAAGCGGAAATAACGTGTATATAAACAAGGTAATCGGTTTGCAAAGTAAAAAGTAAAAGACGAATTTTTTCAAGGTCATCTTGGTGAGACCAGCAATCAAACAGATAAAGTCATCCGGAAAGCCGGGAGAAATCATCGAAATCCAGAAAAACCGTTCGAACCGTTTTCCCTTATTGACCCAGCCGATATATTTATCATATGTTTCCTGTTTAACAAAATAAGATGCAAATCCACGACCGAACTTCCGCGCCAATAAAAAATTGGTAAGGGAACCGATAAAGATGCCAACGATGTTCAGAAAGGACCCCAGCCCAATACCGAATAACATCACGCCCACCACTGTCGAAACATTACCGGGCAGAACCGGGATAACAACCTGAACGAATGTCAGCCCCAAAAATGCCAATGGTGCTATGCTGCCAAACCCTTCAACCCAGCTCTGAACACGATCGGGATCATTGAAAAACCCACTTTTAAAAATGAAAAAACAATCCCGATTAACAGGATGACACCAACAATACTTATCATCTTGACAATCGGTTTTTGATAATTGATCAGTGTTTTCTTCAGATGTGTCATGCCAACCCCATTTTCCTTAATTCAATGATAGATTAGTAGTATCGAATGAGATTAGCATACCATAAAATTTTGTCCGGATAAAAACTTATGGCTTGGTGATTCACTGGATTGCCAACTGAGTCTTAAACAGACAGCATAAGGTAAACCTACTCTTACAAAACTAAATACGGACATTAGCCAGCTTTTCATAATGCTTCAGAATCGCGGCATGATCATCCTCACCATTCCCATCAGCCGTTAATGCTTTCAATGTTTCCCTGATTGAAGCGGTTAATGGTAACGGAACGTCAATATCCGTGGATGTTTCCATCACATTATTTAAGTCCTTCAGGTGAAGATCGATTTTAAAACCAGGGTCAAAGTTTCGATCAAGCATCATTGGTGCCTTTGCATCCAAAACATTGCTGCCGGCAAGCCCGCCACGTATGGCGTTATAAACTAATTGATTGTCAACACCCATTTTTTCCGTCAGAACGAATGCCTCTGAAACAGCCGCAAGATTCAGCGCAACGATAATTTGATTTGCTAGTTTCGTTGAATTGCCTGATCCCACTTCACCGGTTCTGACAACAGAGCCAGCCATCGCTTCCATAATCGGGAAACATTTATCAAATACATCCTGATCGCCACCTGCCATCACGGAAATGGTGCCGTCAATCGCTTTTGGTTCGCCGCCGCTTACCGGGGCATCCAGAAAACCGATATCTTTTTTCTTCAGCTCCTTACCAATTTCCTGACTGGCAATCGGTGCAATTGAACTCATATCAATGATAACTGTTCCTGGTTTCGCACCTTGAATCAAGCCGCCATCTGCCAAAGTAACTTCTTTCACTTCAGGTGAATTCGGCAGCATCGTGATAATGACATCTGATTTTGCAGCTAAATCAATATATGTATCAACCACTTCAGCACCGTGTTCACCCAGTTCCTTATTTGTTTCAGGCTTGCTGCTGGAAATGACTAAATCATACCCTGCTTTCATTAAATTTTTACTCATCGGTTTCCCCATAATACCCAATCCGACAAAACCTATTTTCATAAATGTGATCTCCCTTCAAAAAATGTTTCGGCGGGACAAAGGGTCAGACCCTTTGTCCCGCTAAAAGTCAAATTTCACATCGGTTTCCATAGCCCATTCATGAATCTCAAAGTCTCTGGCACCTTCTACAATGTACGGATCCTTTTTTAGATAGGATTTTGCTTCGTCGAGACTGTTCGCTGCGTAAATGACTAAACCTCCCGCGCCATCAGTAAATCGTCCATTCATTAATATCTTTTTCTCCTCTCTCATTTGCTTCAGGAAAGCCAGATGCTGCGGACGGAATTGTTTACTTTTTTCTTCATCTTTCATTGGTAACAAGACAGCATAATAGTTCAATTAAATCTCCTCCTTCTCAAATATCCCTGTTCATAATCTGCTGAATCATGACCTTTATTTTTGAATGTCATCCTGGATCTCAGCAATTCTATCCCGGGACAAACCTGTGGATTCGGCCACAAAACTAACGACCATTCCCTTTTTCAGAAGCTGACATGCTGTTTTCTCCAGTTTTTGCTCCGTTTCCCTTTTCAGCAGATCAGCTTCTTGTTTCTTCTTCTCTGCCTCCAGATCTATCTCCTGTGCTTGTTGTACTATCTCCCTTGCTCCTGTTAATGCTGGTATTTCATAAATGGGACATTTTGATAGTAAGAAACAGAAACCGGATTAATCCTTCCGATTCCTGTCCCAGCTATCGGTCCATAATAAAATGAATTCTACGGCAAAAACCCATTAATCATCCACCACAATATACGTCACTTCAACCGGCCCATGCACCCCAACAATCAGGTTCATTTCAATATCCGCACTGTTGCTCGGACCTGTCACAAAGCTTACGCATGAAACAACGTCATGACCTTGCTCATTTGCATGATGGATTTGTTCTGCCGCCTGTGTCATTCTTGGCACAATCGTACTTTTGGGGATGATGGCAATATATGTCCTAGGCATCAGACTGATTGAACGGCCGTTATATTTGTTGTTAAATAATGTGACCGTACCGGATTCTGCCAGAGTGATATCGCTGAACGTGATGCCAACATCCGCACGCTCAGCAAAAACCTGATTCTCTTTTCCTTTTGTTTCATCCCATAAATGAACGTCAAGTCCATTGTCTTGCAATTTTTGATAAACATCATTTAAGCCATAATCCTCATTGCGCGAATCACTGGATGCAATAATTGCCTTGCCGTCATATCCTTCAATGACAGATTTTAAAACACCTGCCAGTCCATCACGATTTGTCCGTTTAAAGTCTGTGTGAATGACCTCACATTGTTTCGCCAATACGTCAACCAGCTCATCCTGTGATAAACCTGCCAGTACTTCATGCTGTGGACGAACACTCCATTGCGGACGTTTAACGCCTTTTGTTCTACGCGGCCGGTGCAAGTTGGCTGTCACGTTATTCAAAAAAGATTCCCTATTCACGACTCTCATTGGCAGCACCTCCCTGTTGCCGTTCTTTAAACCATGAACGGAACGTCTGCTCAGCCGGTGCCGGAAAATCCCGGTTTGCGGTCCAGCCTTTCAGTGGGCCGGGACCATTCGTAATTGTTTCATCTTTCGTCCACGGTTTCGTGGCAGATCGGGCCATGGCAGTACTCATTTTATATGCCGCCGGGCTCGAACCCCATTTCGCAAAACCTTTCATCGCCAACTGTTCCGATTTTGGTGCCATTTTTTCCTGTTCCACAATAATCTCACGGTGTCGGATCAATTGTTCATGAAGCGGAATTTTGACAGGACAAACCTCGGTGCACGCCCCGCACAGTGATGAAGCATATGGGAGCTCCTTGTGGTCTTCATAGCCATCCAAGAGTGGTGTCAAGACAGCACCAATCGGCCCTGGATAAACGGATCCATACGCATGCCCGCCAACATGGCGATAAACCGGGCAAACATTGATGCATGCGGCACAGCGGATACAATGGAGAGCTGATTGAAATTCTGTTCCCAAAATATTGGAACGACCATTATCAACGATCACCAGATGATATTCTTCCGGGCCGTCACTTTCTCCTTCAAAACGTGTTCCGGTAATCGATGTGACATAACTGGTCAAATCCTGGCCGACCGCCGCACGTGTCAGCAGACTCACCAAGATATCCAGCTCCTCGTAGGTCGGTACCACGCGCTCCATCCCCATAACGGAAATTTGCGTATCCGGAATTGTCGTGACCATTCTTGCGTTGCCTTCATTGGTAACGAACGTGACCGCACCGGATTCCGCCACTGCAAAATTACAGCCGGTGATACCGACATCAGCTGATAAAAATTCCTGCCTTAATTGTTCCCGGGCAAAACCCGCCAGCTCTTCCGGTTTAGACGATTGGTCATAGCCTTTCTTATCGGCAAAGGTTTCCTTCACCTGCTCTTTATTTTTATGCACGGCCGGTGCGACAATATGGGATGGCGGATCTTCATCCAATTGCAAAATCCATTCCCCCAAATCGGATTCGATAACATCGGCACCGACATCTTCCAACGCTTCGTTCATGCCGATTTCTTCAGTTACCATCGATTTTGACTTGACAACTTTTTTCGCATTTTTCTGCTTGATAACGTTTTGAATATACTCATTGGCTTCTTCTGCCGTTTGGGCAAAAAAGACATTCCCGCCGCGTTTGGATACATTGTCACTCAACAGCTGTAAATAGTAATCAATGTTGTCCAGTGTATGTGTCCGAATCTCTTCACCAAGTGTACGCCAGTCTTCCCAATTGCCAAGTTTATCCGCCTGTTTTTGTTTACCGCTTCGGAAACGCCCTTGTGCAGAAGCGACCGCCTGGCGCATGAAATCATTCTCAACGCCTTCCTGAACGCGTTCCTCGTATGACGTGTCACCAAGTTTGATACTCAACAATTCTCCCCTCCGTTTCCCTTTTGATGAGACATAAAGCTTTAATGTTGGTTTAAAATCTCAGTTATGTGTGCCACCTTTACATTTTTGCCTTCGCGTGCCATGCGCCCGCCGATATTAAGCAGGCAGCCCATATCGCCACTGACCAGAAACTCCGCACCCGTTTCGGATACATGCGCTGATTTTTTTTTCACCATCTCTCCGGAAATGACCGAATTTTTAACGGCAAATGTCCCGCCAAAGCCACAGCAGTCCTCTTTTACCGGAAGCTCAACAAGCTCAGCCCCCTCTACATTTTTCAACAGGGTCATCGGTGCATCTTTTACACCAAGAATCCGGGTCATATGGCAGGAAGGATGATAGGTGATTTTACCTTTAAAAGTAGAGCCGACATCCTCCACCCCCAAAACATCAACAAGGAATTGCGTGATCTCATAAGATTTCGCTGCCAGCCGTTTTGCTTCGTCCCGCCAGACTAAATCGTTTGCAAAAATTTTCGGGTATTCCTTCAGCATGCCCACGCACGAACCCGAAGGCCCGACAACATAATCTGAAAACTGAAACGCCTTCATCATCTGTTTCATCGATTCTTTGGCATCAGACAGATAACCGCTGTTAAATGCCGGCTGCCCACAGCACGTCTGCGCTTCAGGAAAGTCCACTTCACAGCCGGCACGCTCAAGGATCTCCACTGTATTTTTGCCGACGTCGGTTGAGAACACGTCACAAAGACAGGTTATGAATAAGGAAACTTTCATTGGATCATCTCCATTTATAGAATTGAAAGATGTTATTAACCAACCTCAATTAATTATTGCTACACTCTAATTATATGTAGTGATTTTTCCTCAAGTTGTTTGATAATGGTGCTGTCTACTTTACTGT
>NZ_DATGTI010000057.1:0-2959 GCF_035301925.1 Lentibacillus sp.
TTTTTGGTGATGCATTAGTTGAGCAGGCAGAAGCCAGTAACATGTCACCGGAAGAATTGCTTAACTCAGAGACTGAAGGAACAGTTCCGGCTGGGAGTGACGGCTTAATGACCATCCATGATTGGCTGGCACCATCTGACAAACCGTTCAGAAAAGGGATAATGATCGGGTTTGATGAACGGCATACACGCGCCCATCTATACCATTCCATATTAGAAGGCATCTGCCTGACGATGAAAAATCATGTTGACGCATTATGTGCTGAACGCCAGATAACGGTAAAGGAAATGATTATCTCGGGCGGCGGCTCAAACGGGGATTTAATGATGCAGATGATGGCCGATATCTTTGGTGTCCCGGTAAAGCGGAATGATGTCACTGGTTCGGCAAGCCTTGGGGCAGCTATTAATACAGCCGTTGCGCTGAATGAATACACAGGTTATCAGGAAGCTGTCGATCATATGGTGAGGGTCAAGGACAGTTTTCTCCCTGATGAAAACAACCATACATTTTATGAGGTGTTCAATACGGATGTCTACAGTAAAGTAACCGATTTCACAGATGACATTTTGCAAAAATTGCATGCTTTATAACGTTAACAATTAAAAACTTAACAAAAGGAGATAGCATTATGGCCTTATCAAGAAACCAAATCGTAAAGGGTATTCAGGAAATGCTGCCAGAAGAACAAATTTTTACTGACGAAGAAGTGCTGAAAGAAAATAGTGTCGACCGTTTCCGCAAGTATGAAACAATCCATGATATTTATACACAACCGCTCCCTGCAGCAGTGGTAAAAGTGAAAAGCGCTGATCAAATCGCACGCCTCTTGTCTTATATGCAAACCAATGAAATTAACGTTGTGCCAAAAACGGGCGGTTCAGCAACGGAAGGCGGACTCGAGACAGCCGTTGAAAATTCGGTGGTCATTGACGGTTCCGCTATGAATCAAATCATTGATATTGATCCCTATAATATGCACGCGACGGTTCAGTGCGGCGTGCCATTGGAGGAATTGGAAGAAAAGCTCCGAAAGCAGGGACTTACGACGGGGCACTCACCGCAGTCAAAACCTCTTGCCCAAATGGGCGGCTTAGTGGCCACACGCAGTATCGGTCAGTTTTCTACACTATATGGAGGCATTGAAGACATGGTCGTTGGGCTTGAGGCAGCTTTTCCAAACGGCAAAATCACAAACATAAAAAATGTGCCCCGGCGTGCAGCAGGACCTGACATCCGGCATGTTATCATCGGGAATGAAGGTGCACTTTGCTATATTACGGAAGTCACGGTAAAACTCTTTACCTATCAGCCGGAAAACAATCAATTTTACGGTTATCTGCTTGAGGATATGAAGACAGGATTTGAAATCCTGCGCGAAGTGATGGTGCAGGGCTACAAGCCTTCTGTTGCCAGATTGTATGACCCTGAAGACGCCGCTGATCATTTCGAGTTTTCCAAAGACAAATGTGTGCTGATTTTTATGGCGGAAGGGCCAAAACCAATCGCACAAGCAACAGGGGAAGCAATTGACGCGATTGTACAAGCATACAATACGTTTGAACAAGTCGACAGCAGTCTTATTCAGAATTGGTTTGATCATTTAAACTGGGACCCTTCAAAAGTAACCGAAGAGCGTCAACAAATAAAAGAAATGAATAATCTTGGTTTCACAACGGAAGTCTCGGGTTCATGGCGCATCATTCATGATATTTATCAAAACTGCATTCAGCGCATTCGCCAGGAAATCCCGGATATTACGATGTTGGGCGGGCATTCTTCCCACAGCTATATAAATGGAACGAATATGTACTTTGTCTATTATTATGACTTGATTGATGTTACACCTGAGGAAGAGATTACTAAATATCATTATCCAATTAATGAAATCATCGTAGAGGAAACGCTGAAAACCGGCGGATCAATGGTGCACCATCATGGTGTCGGCAAACATCGCACACCTTGGATTAAAGACGAATATGGTTCTTCGTACTACATTTTGGAAACATTGAAAAAAGCTTTTGATCCAAAAGGTATTATGAATCAAGGGACTATTTACCCTGAAGGCAAAAATTAGAATTTTTCGCTGGACTGCTAATATGTCAAGGGAGGTGTTTAAATGACAGACCTTTTTAATTATGTCCAGAATGACTGGAGTAATATTTATACTTACACAATGGAACATTTGCAGCTGGTCAGTGTTGCGATATTGATTGCGCTACTTATTGGGGTCCCTTTGGGAATCTACCTGACGACGAATAAATACCTGGCTGAAACAGTCCTGCAAGCAGCTTCGATTATTCTGACAATCCCGAGTATTGCGCTGTTTGGGATTATGATACCTGTCTTATCCGTGATCGGACAGGGGATAGGCTTTCTGCCGGCCTTAATAGCGCTTGTCCTTTATTCACAATTACCGATTATCCGAAATACGTATACAGCGATTCAAAATGTTGATCCCAATATCCGGGATGCGGCAAAAGGACTTGGCATGACGACATTTCAGCGCCTAATGAAGGTGGAAATTCCAAATGGGCTGCCATTGATTATGGCCGGTGTCCGTACTGCGACCGTGTTGAACATTGGTATCGGTGCGATTGCAGCGTTTATTGGTTCCGGAGGATTAGGCGTGCTGATTAATTCAGGCATCAGTCGCGGGAACAATAATATGGTTCTTGCTGGGGCTGTTTTTGTATCGCTTTTAGCGTTGGTGGCTGACTTTGTCTTAAAGTCCCTTCAGAAGCGATTCACATCCCCAGGGGTAAATAATTGAAAAAAGCAGGTGACAATTTGTGATAGATTTTAAGAATGTGTCAAAAGTTTATGGAGGAGATGTCGAAGCAATCGATGATATATCATTAAATGTGGACGAAGGCGAATTTGTAGTTTTGCTTGGACCTTCTGGCTGTGGCAAGACGACATTGCTGCGGATGGTTAACCAGCTTGAGACGATTACAGG
>NZ_DATGTI010000058.1:0-26923 GCF_035301925.1 Lentibacillus sp.
AAAAATTGATATCAGACACAATGATTCATTTATTTAAGAGGTTGTTCAAAAAGTTCGGTAAAAATGACACATCCCCTCGAACTTCTTGGTCTTTTTTATCTTCCTTTTTGAACACGCACTTTAACGACACTTCATATTAATAGTTATTATAGTACGGAATTTTCATAATATTGTCAAGAAGTAAACAAAAAATTTTATTACATATGTAACGCGATATGATTGTCTGGCAAATTATTATTCTAATAATCTGTTAAAACTTGACATATACTTTGAAAACGGTTTAAATTTAAGTTGACCTATTATAAAATAAAGGGGGAAAAGTTTCATGAAGAATCTGAAACTTATGGGCTTTTTACTTATTGTTCTGCTGCTTGCACTCGTGGGATGCGGCAGTGCACAGGATGAAGGAGGTGGCGAGACCGACGGAGGCAGTGATAACGGCGGTGAAGGGGATGAAGCATCATCGAGTGAAGAGGTTCGTGTCACCATTGGTACTGGCGGTACAAGTGGTACGTATTATCCGCTGGGTGTTGCAATGGCACAGCAGATTTTTTCTGATGTGGAAAATGTTTCACAGGCACGTGCCGTTTCAACAGGTGCTTCGGTAACAAACGCGCAGGAAATGGCAGCCGGTGATTATCAAATGGTACTGATTCAGAATGATATTGCGTACTATGCTGTAAATGGTGAGACACTTCCGGACTTTGAAGGAAGCACAGTCGATAACATGGCCGGTATGACATCGCTGTATCCGGAAGACCTTCAGCTTGTCACAACGGCAGACAGTGGTATCGAGTCAATTGAAGATCTTGAGGGCAAGAACGTAGCGGTCGGGGACCAGGGCAGTGGAACCGAAGCAAATGCCAATCAGGTTTTGGAAGCAGCCGGGATCACGTATGATGACATAACACCTGAGTATATGGGCTTTGGTGATGCTTCTCAGGGCTTGCAGAATGGTACACTTGACGCAGCGTTTATCGTTGGTGGTGCGCCAACAAGTGCGATTCAGGAATTGGGTGCCAGTAAAGATGTTAAAGTACTGTCACTTCCGGATGACGTCATCAGCAATCTGACTTCGGAATATTCGTATTACACGGAGAAAACCATTTCCGCCGACACGTATGCTGATTACGGTCAGGAAGAAGATATTCAGACAGTGGCTGTTATGGCGATCCTTGTCGTCGATTCGGAACTGCCGGAAGATGCGGTTTATAACATGACAAAAGCCATGTTTGAAAACAAAGACGCATTGGAGGCAGCACATGATCGCGGTGCAGATATTTCACTGGAGACCGCAACAGAAGGTATGTCAATCGATCTCCATCCGGGTGCAGCCAAATATTATGAAGAAGAAGGTGTCTCGGTCGAGTAATGATCGCCTCTTCCGACAAACGGCAAAGCCTGCATAAGCGCAGGCTTGCCGTACTATTAACAGGTTTAATAATCTTTGTCGGCATTTATTTGCTCATGAAAGATGTGCACGTCATGTACGCAATGGCGGATAATGGCGATGTATTGATTGCTGAGCGGATAAATGCCGATACAACTTTTTCGTCACGTTATCTCCATTCAGTGGCAAAGTGTCCGATTATCGAGATATATGAAGTGAACGACGCTTATGAAATGGTTTTAATGGAAAGCTGGAACTGCAGCTTTGGAGCCGGTATCGAGACAGAACCGCCACCCGGTGCAACCGATCGCATGGAAGACGGCTTTTATGTGATCGAACAGATTGATCAGACGTTTCAGGAGGTTCTCTTCCATCCTGTCAGTATTGCAGACCAAACGTTGACGATAGATGGCAAAAATTGGGATCTATCTCGTAAACCATTCGAGGGAAGAACATTTTCACTTGAAATTGAGAAAGAAAGTTTGTTTGTCTTTTTATGGCAGACTGTTTTTTAACTTTACCAAAGAACGTTATTAAACCGATCATGATCAACAGAAGGGAGGTTCTTTATGGCAAATTCAAATCTGGATAAGACGGTAAGTCAGGAAGAAATGAATAAACAATTGGACGAGCTGGAGGGCAGTGATCGGACACTGTTTGGCTGGATGGCGACCATTGTATTGGTTGTGGCTGTCGCTTTTTCGCTGTTCCATTTATACACAGCCGGTATCGATATGCTGCCACAGATGCAACAGAATGCGGTTCATCTGGGGTTTGCATTAACCCTCATATTTTTGATCTTTCCATATAAAAAGAACCTCGGACAGAAGAAAATACCCTGGTATGATATGGTACTGGCGGTACTTGGTGCATCAACGGGCATTTATATCATTATGATTTCCGATGTGCTTGTCGGCAAGGTTGGGAATCCGAATACAGTGGATACCATCATGTCGTTTATTGCACTATTACTTGTATTGGAAGCGACTAGACGCGTTGTCGGTAAACCGCTCGTTATATTGGCAACGGTTTTCATGCTGTACGCGTGGCTAGGTGACATGTATTTACCGGATTTTCTTGGTGCACGGGCCATATTGCCGGATGCCCTCAACCACTTTGGCTTTACGTGGAGTGAAATAGCGGAGTTCATGTATTTGTCCAACGAAGGAATTTTCGGTACGCCTATCACGGTTTCGGCACAATATGTCTTTATTTTTATTCTGTTTGGGGCGTTTTTGGAAGTGACCGGAGCTGGAAAGATGTTTATTGACCTGGCGATGTCCCTGGTCGGTTCATTTAAGGGCGGACCCGCTAAGGCTGCTGTTGTGTCATCAGGTATGATGGGATCCATTTCCGGAAGCTCGGTGGCAAACGCCGTCACAACCGGGACGTTCACCATTCCGTTAATGAAAAAAACCGGATTTCGGCCAAAGGTTGCCGGCGGTGTTGAGGTTGCAGCCTCTTCCAGCGGGCAGCTGCTTCCGCCTGTCATGGGCGCTGCTGCATTTATCATGGCCGACTTCACGGGGATTTCATATTTGGAAATTGTCAAATCAGCCGCTATCCCGGCGTTGCTTAGTTATACAGCGATATTGTTCATGGTCCATCTCGAGGCCAGTAAGCACAATTTACTGGGGATTCCAAGAAAAGAGCTCGTATCGCCGTTTAAGATTTTTGCAGGGCGTGGCTACTTGCTGCTGCCGATTATTGCGATTATCGTCCTGCTCATCATGCGGCTGACACCGATATTGGCTTCATTTATGGCGATCGTTGGAACAATTACAATTGCCCTGTTTTCCTATCGCATGCAAAAAAACTTCGGCGCAGGTTTTCTTGTTTCACTCCTGTTTGTTGGGGCGGCCTATGCAGCCCATTTATTATTCGGACTGAATGAGTATGTCACATATGTTTCGATCGGAAGCCTGGTGTTTGCACTCATCTGGTACGCCATGGGTAAAAAAATAAAAGGCGAAAAACAAGTCAAGTTCGGTTGGAAGGAATTCTTCACAGCACTGGAGCTTGGTGCCAAAAACGCTTTAAGTGTTGTGGCAGCTTGTGCGACCGCGGGTATTTTGACCGGTGTTGTGACGATGACTGGTCTGGGGCCGATTTTCTCAGGTCTTATCCTGGATCTCGCGAATAACCAGATTATTTTGGTGCTGTTATTCACCATGATTGCTTGTATTATCATGGGCATGGGACTGCCAACAACGGCAACTTACATTGTTCTGGCAGCGGTGATGGCACCAGCATTGATCCAGCTTGGCATCCCGGTATTGGCAGCTCATTTATTCGTATTCTATTACGGTATTCTGGCTGACGATACACCGCCGATTAACCTGCCGGCCTATGCCACTTCAGGTATTGCCAAGGCAGACCCGGTGCAAACCGGTGTGCAGGGTTTTAAGTTTGATATGGGCGCCCTGCTTCTTCCGTATGCATTTGTGCTGAACCCAATGCTGATTTTGCAGGATGATACCGCAACTTGGATACAAGTCACATTAAGTGTCGCGACAGCATTTATTGGTATTATCGCCTGGTCAACGTTCATCCAAAGTTATCTGTTTACCAAATTTGGCTGGATTGAACGGATTCTTGCTGTAGCAGCTGCTGTTGTCCTGCTGAATCATACATTATGGACTGATTTGGTCGGGATTGGCCTATTTGCAGTCATTATTGCCTATCAATGGTGGAAAAAGAACCGGAGCGATAAATCCGGCGCGCAAACTGTACAAGGGGCGTAGGTTTTATTGGAGCTATTTTGCAGTGCTTTGCTGTGAAATAGCTCTTTTGTATTACGTCAGGAACGGTTTGCTTGTATAGTCAGATAGGAGAAACGCTGATAAAAATTCGCTGATAAACGAAACCGGCCGCTTTGAGTATTAGACTTTGTCCAAAAACAAAAGAAATCGGCCAAAAGCCGATTTCTACCTTTCCGATGCTCTTATTCCTGCACCTTATAATGTTCCTTTACCTGTTCGCGCAGCTTGCGTTTTAAAAATTTGCCGACGGAAGTTTTTGGAATGTCATCAAAGAACAGGATTTCATCCGGCAGCCACCACTTGGCGAATTGCGGACGGATAAAATCCAGCAGCTCATCTTTATCAACTTTATCAGCATAGCCTTCTTGCAGAACAACACAGGCAACAGGACGTTCCTGCCACTTAGGGTCCGGCATGGCTACAACACTTGCTTCCAAAACAGCATCATGTGCCATGAGAGCGTTTTCAATTTCGACTGAAGAAATCCATTCGCCACCGCTTTTGATTAAATCTTTCGTTCGGTCAATGATTTGAATGTTGCCTTCCTCATCAACTGTGACGACATCGCCTGTATGGAACCAGCCATCGCGAAATGCTTCCGCCGACCGTTCATCCTTATAATATTCATCCGCAATCCAAGGCCCACGCAGCAGCAATTCGCCCATCTCTTCACCATTCCAGGCAACTTCACCTGCATCACCGATAACTTTCATTTCCACGCCCGGCACAAGCGCTCCCTGTTTGGCACGTTCGCTTATTTTTTCTTCTTCGCTTAAGTTTTGCTGATAGCTTTTCAGGCGCGAATACGTCACTAACGGCGTTGTTTCGGTCGCACCATATGCATGTGCAAATGGAACACCCAGTTTTTGTTCAAATGCCTGGATTAATCCTCTTGGTGCAGCAGAACCGCCACAGAGAACTGAGCGCAAACTTGATGTATCATAGTCCCCTTGTTCCAATTCACGATACAGGGCAAGCCATATTGTCGGAACGCCTGCCGTTATGGTTACGCGAAATTTTTCAATGAATTCGGCCAGCCGTTTAGGCGTAAAACGGGGACCCGGCATCACTTGTGTTGCCCCAAACCATGTGCAGGCAAAAGGCGTACCCCAGGCATTAACGTGAAATTGCGGTACAATCGGCATTGATACATCATATTCGGAAATGCCGGCACTATTAGCAAGTCCGAGGGCGTAACTGTGCAGTACAATACCGCGGTGGGAGTAGACCACCCCTTTTGGCTTGCCGGTCGTCGCTGATGTATAGCACATGCCGGCAGGGTCATTTTCATCAATATCGTCCGCAAAAGCCTGCTCAGGATCCCCTGTCTGCAGCAATTCTTCATAAGCGTAAAGCGGCGTCAGACTTGATTCCGGGAGGATTTCCTTATCGGTCATGACGACAAATGTTTTGACGGTTTGAAGTTTATCCTTTACTTTTTCAATCAGCGGCAAAATATCTTCATCAATGAACAGGACATGATCTTCGGCATGATTGATAATGTAGATGATGTGTTCAGGTGACAACCGGATGTTGATTGTATGCAGGACAGCACCCATCCCCGGCGCCGCAAAGTAAATTTCCAGATGCCGGTGGTGGTTCCACGCCAGCGTTCCAATGCGGTCTCCCTTTTGTATACCAAGCTGTCCGAATGCACTCATCAGCCGCCGCACACGCTCGCCGATTTCGGCATAGGTAAGGCGGTGCAGCTTATCGTGTGTTTGCGAGATCACTTCTTTTTTAGCGAAAAACTTTTCCGCGTGTTCAAGCATTGGACCAATGGTGAGCTGTGTTTGCATCATAAAACCATCTCCCTTATTCAAGTTTGTAGTTGCTTGGGTATATAATATCATTTTATTACGATAATTGAAAAAATAATAAACAATCGTACAGAAGGAAGAACCGGATAATCCATGCTACAATGAAAACTAGACTTCTTTTATTTGGAGACGGATTGATATGAATGCTAAACGGAAAGGCGAAAAACCATGACAAAGCAGCATGACTTTACTGAGGGGAATATTTTCAAGCATTTGATCGTATTTTCCGGTCCATTGATGCTGACAAATCTACTTCAGACGTCGTATCAGTTTGCCGACAGTCTTTGGGTCGGCAATTTGCTCGGAGCAAATGCACTTGGGGCAGTGACGATTTCGAGTACAATCATTTTTACGATTCTTTCCTTCGTGCTTGGGCTGAATAACGCTGCGCTAACGATATTATCCCAGCAAAAAGGAAAAGATAACGAAACCGGATTAAAGCGTTATTTAAATGCCTTTGTGGTTATACTGACGGTAATCGCATTGGTATTGAGCACTGTCGGCTATGTGTTTGCGGAACAGCTGCTTCTGCTCCTTGGCACACCGGAAAATATGCTTGGTGAGGCAAAATCATACTTACAGATCAACTTTCTCGGAATCTTGTTTTTGTTTGGTTATAACTTCCTCAGCACCGTCTTGCGGGCCCTTGGCGACAGCAGGACACCGCTTCGGTTTGTCATGATCGCCGTACTGCTCAATATCATCTTGAATCCACTGTTTATTGCCGGACTGGATTTTGGGATTAACGGCGCTGCGTTTGCAACCATCTTTGCACAGGGCAGTGCTTTTCTGTACGGAATCATTCATGTGCTGTCCAAAAAGCTTGCACCATTCAGTTTACCGACTGTTCCATCGAAGCAGGAGGTTGGTCTGATTTTAAACCTGGGAATCCCGTCAGGTTTGCAAATGGCGGTTATTTCTGCAGGCTCAGCTGCCATTATGAGTGTCGTCACCATTTTCGGAAGCGGCGTTGTGGCCGGCTTTGGAGCAGCACAGCGTCTTGACAGGATTTTAATGCTGCCGGCGCACGCTCTGGGTACGGCTGTCAACAGCATGGCCGGTCAAAACATCGGTGTCCGGAACTGGTCACGTGTGAAAAAGATTGCGAAATACGGTGTTCTTTATAACTTTTCCATCATGATGCTGGTAGGTCTCATCGTTGT
This sequence comes from Lentibacillus sp., assembly GCF_035301925.1. GTDB lineage: Bacteria > Bacillota > Bacilli > Bacillales > Amphibacillaceae > Lentibacillus. The sequence goes on from NZ_DATGTI010000058.1 coordinate 7,136, forward strand.
TATATTTGCGGAATATGGTATCAGGTTGTTTATTGACGAAACCGAAGCTGTGGCATTTGGGACGAAGTATTTGCAGATTGTGGCATTGTGCTATCCGTTTTTGGGCATTAATTTTATTTTGAACGGTATCGTCCGGGCATCGGGTGCGATGTATCAGGTATTGGTTTTGAACATCATTTCTTTCTGGGTGCTGCGTTTTCCACTGACCTATGTTTTTTCAGGCTGGTTCGGTGATACCGGAATCCCACTTGGTATGGGTGCGAGCTTTTTACTCAGCAGTTTTGCAGCTTTCATGTACTACCGGTTTGGCAAATGGCGTGAGAAAAAATTGTTTGCTCGTAATCAGTAGCTGTAATACCGGAAGAAGCGGTCGGATAGTGGTCAATTCCGGACATGATTACAAATTCGGCCGATTGTTGCCTGCTTGACCATGCATAGAAAGAAAGAGGGCTAGAATGAAGCGAAAAACGAAACAAGCCATCAAACAAACAGCTATCGTTGCAGCAGCTTTATGCGGTATACTGATCGCACTTTCCGCCGTTTCACTGGATTGGCTGGATTACTCAGCGGATCAGTCGAATCCAATTGTCAGAGAACAGGTTTTGGATCATAAGCCGCTCGTGGAAAAATATGCAGCACAATATGGTGTTTCTGAACATGTGGACGTTCTTCTGGCCATGATGATGCAGGAATCAGGCGGCCGGGGGGATGATCCGATGCAATCATCCGAAAGCTACTGCGGCTCGCGCGGCTGTATAGAAGATCCTGAGGTGTCCATTAAACAGGGTGTCCATTATTTTTCCAAGGCGCTTGAGGAAGCAGATGGTGATCTGAAGCTGGCCATTCAATCATACAATTTTGGCAGGGGATTTATCGATTATGTCAAAGCCGATTCGGGGAAATATACACAAGATGCAGCCGTGAATTTTTCAAAAGACATGTATGCTAATGCCGATAACCAGTCAAAATTCCGCTGTCCGCGCAAAGAAGCCCAAAAGATTGATGCGTGTTACGGCGATATTTACTATGTCCGCGATGTCATGGCATATATGGATGCTGTGGCGGAAAAGTAGTATCATTACGTGGGGAAATGATACGATGAATGCAAATAAAAAATGGGAGGAATCTTAATGCGAAAAGCAATCCATACGGAAAAAGCACCGGCTGCCATTGGGCCGTATTCACAGGCAATCGAGGCCGGTGACTTCATTTACGTATCCGGTCAGATTGGTATTGACCCGGAGACAGGGGATGTTGCCTCAGGCATTGAAGAACAGACAAAACAGGTGATGCATAATTTGCAGGCGATATTGACGGAAGCAGGAGCCGATTTTTCACAAGTGATCAAATTCACGATTTATCTGGCTTCCATGGATAACTTTGCGACCGTTAATGACATTTATGGCCGTTATTTAACAGAACCTTATCCAGCCAGAGCGACGGTTGAAGTCAGCCGGCTGCCGAAAAATGTCGAAATTGAAATCGATGCGGTTGTTTATTCGAAGTAAAGGAGAGTCTTCAGATGGAAAATTTTACATATTATAATCCGGTCAAGCTGATTTTTGGAAAAGGGCAGCTCGATAAGCTTCCGCAAGAGGTTGCCAAGTACGGTAAAAAAGTGCTCCTGGTATATGGCGGCGGCAGCATCAAACGGAATGGGATTTATGATAATGTCTTAAGCAAATTGGATGAAATCAATGCGGAAGTGCATGAACTTCCCGGTGTTGAGCCAAATCCACGCGTGTCGACTGTCAGGAAAGGCATTGAACTCTGCAAAAACGAACGGATTGAATTTGTGCTTGCTGTCGGGGGCGGCAGTACCATTGATGCCACGAAAGCCATTGCTACCGGGGCAACAACAGACACTGACATTTGGGATATTGTCACAAAAAAAGAAAAGGCAACAGATGCATTGCCCTTTGGAACAGTGCTGACGATATCGGCAACGGGGTCGGAAATGAACAGCGGCTCGGTTATCACCAATTGGGAAACACGTGAAAAGCATGGCTGGGGATCGCCATACACACACCCGAAGTTTTCGATACTCGATCCCGCTCATACATTTTCCGTACCACGTGAACAGACCGTTTATGGCATGGTGGACATTATGTCACACGTGCTGGAACATTATTTTCACCAGACGACAAATACTCCTGTCCAGGACCGCTTTTGTGAGTCCATTTTGCGGACGGTCATGGAAACAGCGCCGAAACTGCTTGATGATCTGGAAAACTATGAATACCGCGAGACCATCATGCTGAGCGGCACATTGGCATTAAACGATATGCTGAATATGGGCTATCGCGGTGATTGGGCGACCCATAACCTGGAGCATGCCGTCTCGGCTGTCCATGATATTCCGCATGGCGGCGGACTAGCGATTATTTTCCCGAACTGGATGACGTATGTTCTTGACGAAGATAATGCACCGCGGTTTAAACAGTTGGCAGAGCGTGTTTTCGATGTTGAAACAGCAGGAAAAAGTGATAAAGATATAGCTCTGGAGGGGATTGAAAAACTGCGTGACTTTTGGATTTCAATAGGCGCACCTGCCACATTGGGTGATTATAACATTGACGAAAGCAGCATCGAGGAAATGGCTGATAAAACAGTGATTGCCCGTCCGGAATACGGAAACTTCAAGACATTATCGAGAGAAGATTCGGTCAACATTTTGCAGGCATGCCTTTAAAGGCCAATTTCCGACAAAATATTTCCCGGGCAATAAAAGGTGAGAGAAATGACGAAAATTAAAAGAAGAACTGGCCGGTTTATTGATAAACGGCCAGTTCTTCTTTTATAGCTTCGCGTATTTTATCTAAACATTCTTCAGGTGTTCTGCCGTAAACGCGACGATTGTTTACAAGTGCATAGGGCCGCACCCTGCACAAGCCGCAAAGCGCTAAACATTCATTCATCAATACGGCTACCTCTGGAAATTCACTTTCGATAATACCTTCTATATCTAAAGAAGTGATCGCGTTTCCGTCACAGACCTCAACAACGATTGCGCCCATAGCTATCACTTTCTTTCTAATTAAATATAATGCCTGTTATTTTTAACATATTTCGTATAACATATCAATACTTTTGCATAGCGGGACGGGGGTCAGGCTTAGTGTTCCTCTCCAGCAACAGAAATATTTAATACACATGCATATTTTTTGACGCGAAACATTAACTGGAGAGTATGAACATCAGCCTGGAAGTGCAAAAACACGTTTGCATTTAAAAAATAAACAGCAGCCTGCAAAAAGCTGCTGTTTCCAGAATCAGTGCGTCGACACCGGACGGCTTTGCTTCCGTCTTTTCCCGGCAAATTCGTGTCTATACCATGTGACAAGCATGATGATACCACTGATAATTAAGAGTGCGCTGGTGACATAGAAGACCATCGAAAAGCCGAAGAATCCGGCGAGCATCCCGCCAAGTGCCGGTCCGATAATGTTTCCCAAAAACCGCAAACTTGTATTGTAGCCAAGCACTTCACCCTGCATTGACAGTGGCGCTTCCTGTCTCAGGTAGGCAATCCTTACAGGGATGATGCCACCGATTGAAATACCGAGCAGGAAGCGCAAAACCACCAGCTGCCAGATATTTGTTACAAAGGCTCCGGGGAAATAAACAATACCAGCCATGAATAACAGGAATATCAATATCTTAATATAGCCGATCCGGTCACCCCATCGGCCCCAACGTCTGGCCATCAGCAAATTTCCCAGTCCTGCCGCTGAGAAGGCCATTCCGGAAAAAAATGCGATATTGACTGGTCCATGAATCTCAGCAACATACAGTGACAGTATAGGCTGTATGCTGAAGTGTGCAATCTGTACGAGTGCGGATATCAGCATCACCACAAGCAGGACGGGATGCCCGATAATGTGCAGCACCACTTCTTTACTTGTATAGGTCAATTGTTCTTCAGTGCTTTCTGTATTTTTGTAGAGCACTTCCCGGATACCGAATAATACAAGCAATCCTGACAGGAAAATGGTAACAGAAACCCATTTGAATGTCGCTGAGTATCCGAACATGTCAGCAAGTACTCCGCCAAGCAAAGGGCCCATCAGATTGCCGGTCACACTACCGGTCTGCAGTGTGCCCAATACCCGGCCGGCGATTTCTTTAGGTGTTTGAGTCGAGATGAGCGCCTGAGACATCGGGATGAATCCGGTGAAGATGCCCATGAACAGCCTCAGGAAAAAAAGTTCCCATACAGAATTGGCAAAACCCATTAATAAAACAGATAATCCCATCCCCATAGCGGACAGGATTAATATATTCTTTCGACCGTATTTATCACCGATACGCCCCCAGATTGGTGAAAAAATAAAAGCCGTGCCAAACGTGATACCAAAAATCCATCCTGACCAATTTTGTACATAAGCGTCTGAGAAATTACCGAATTCCTCGATATATAATGAAATAAAAGGAAGCACCATCGTCAGGCTTCCGCCAACAAAGAAATTTGCAATCCACATGATGGCTAAATTTCGTTTGACATTAAGGTTATCCTGAGAAATTATAAGTCCCTTCTTTCCAATTTACTTCGATATCCTAAATAATATAGTAGAACAACAAAAGTTTAAAGCAAATTGCTCACATTTATGTTCTTTTAAGAAGGTGTTCAAAAGTCCGGTTAAAATGACACGTCAAATAGAAGAAATTCTGCTCAAGAAAAAACTATTCAAAGAAACTATAAAACGGTATAATTAGTCTGACTGGTAAATAAGATGTAAGGTGGACAAGTAAAATCTCTGTAAAGGAGCAGCAAATATGAAACGTTTTTTAAATGCAATGGTCACGTTCCTCGTGCTGGCGGCAATGGTACTCAGTTTTACGGCGCCGGTTCATGCAGTAAGTGATGGAACCGATGAAGGCGCTCCAATCGTTGTATATGGTGAAGCCTTATCTGATTCGCAAAAGCAGGAAGTGACTGAATTACTTGAAGTAACCGACCCTGATGCGGTTGAAGAATATACTGTCACAGGCGAAGATATTGCAAATTACATTGATGGTGATCCAAACTCAAATATGTATTCCTCTGCTAAAATAGTGAGAGAAGAAGAAGGCAATGGCTTAACCATTAATATTGTAACACCCGATAATATCACCGAAGTTACTAAAGAAATGTACGCTAATGCACTTCTGACAGCAGGTGTGGAGAATGCAACCGTTGATGTGGCATCGCCTGTTCAAGTGACAGGCTCATCCGCTCTGACAGGGATCTATAAGGCTTATGATGCGGAAGGGGAGCAGCTTGATAAAGCACGAATGGAACTGGCGAATGACGAACTTAATGTTGCAACAGACCTGTCGGAAAAGGAAGGTCTGAACCAGGAGAAAGTCACTGAACTGCTGGCCGACATTAAGCAGGCGATAGCCGATCAAAATCCTGCCACGAAAGAAGATATTGAACAAATTGTCGAGGAACAACTGAATAATCTCGAGATATCATTGAGTGAAGAAGACCGCCAGATGCTGATTGATTTATTTGACCGGATGCGTGATTTGGATATTAATTTTGATAATGTGAAAGAACAGCTCGATGACATTGCCTCCAAGGTGCAGGACCTGGTGAACGATGAAGGGTTCTGGGATAAAGTAGAGAACTTTTTCAGCAACCTCCTTAATATGTTAAGCAATTTTCTGGAGAGTGTCTTTAATTAAATTAAGGTTGATATTTTTCGGAATGGGATGATAAAAGCAAAATCAGGTTAATATCTCCCGGATCCGGTCGACATATGCATGTTACCGTATCATTAGTAAGTGATACGGTAACTTTTTTGAGATGAGCTATTTCCCGGCGGGTCAGGCCTTTGATTCTGAGTGGTTAGGCTTTATGTCACCTGACTTAATGTTTTCAATATGGTGACAAGCAGCATGATGACCTTCTTTCATATGATTAAGGTGCCGTAAATCCGGTACCTCTGTTTGACATATCTCAGTCGCAAACGGGCATCGCGTATGAAAACGGCATCCAGCTGGCGGGGAAATTGGAGAAGGGACATCCCCCTGTAAAATAATCCGCTCTTTTTTCTTTTCCGGATCCGGTGTCGGGATGGCTGATAATAAGGATCTTGTATAAGGGTGCTGTGGATTGTCGAATAATGATTTTTTATCAGCAATTTCGACGATTTTGCCTAAATACATGACAATAATCCGATCGGAAATGTGCCGTACAACGCCGAGATCGTGGGCAATGAACAAAAATGTCAATTTAAATTGCCTTTGCAGCTTTTTCAACAGGTTTAACACCTGCGCCTGAACGGATACGTCCAAGGCGGAAACAGCTTCGTCACAAATAATCAGCTTCGGATTGACAGACAGGGCACGGGCAATGCCAATCCGTTGCCGCTGACCGCCGGAAAATTCGTGCGGGTACCGGTCGATTTGTTCGCCATTCAGCCCGACTGTTTCAAGCAGCTCAATGGCGCGTTCACGCTGTTTTTCCTTTGGCACGGCATTTTGTATGGACATTGCTTCTGTTATAATGTTGCCGACTGTTTGCCGGGGGTTTAAAGAAGCATAGGGATCCTGAAAAATCACTTGGAGATCTTTACGGCGTTTCCGCAGTTCACGTTTATTCAGTGATAACAAGTCCTCTCCGTTAAATTCAATCGTACCGTCTGTCGGTTCATCCAAGCGAAGAATCGCGCGTCCTGTCGTTGATTTTCCACAGCCCGATTCACCGACCACGCTCAATGTTTCACCTTCGTATATATCAAACGATACATCATCCACTGCTTTAACATAGTTGATGGTCCTGCCCAAAAATCCGCCTTTAATCGGGAAATACTGTTTTAAGTGATCAACTTTAAGAAGTTCTTTCTGATTCACCTGCATTCACCTCCAGATCGCCATCCCAGCGGTCAGTATAAATCCAGCAGCGGACTTCGCTGTTATCTTTCTGTTTGACAAGGGTGGGCAATTCGTCTTGGCACAGATCTGTCGCAAATGGGCATCTAGGTGCAAACCGGCATCCTTTAGGCATATCCTTGGCACTTGGGACATTTCCTCTGATCGGTACAAGTTCATCCACGTCTGTATCATGCCGTGGAATGGATTTCATCAGCCCGATAGTATAGGGGTGTTTCGGATCTTTAAACAGTGATTTGACATCTTGGTACTCAACGACCTTGCCGCCATACATGACAGCGACATCATCACAGGTTTCGGCTATGACGCCCAGGTCGTGTGTAATCATGATGACGGACATGCCAAATTCCTTCTGCAAGTGATTGATTAAATCAAGTATTTGCGCCTGAATGGTCACATCCAATGCCGTTGTCGGTTCATCGGCAATCAGTAAATCAGGGTTGCAGGTCAATGCCATGGCAATCATGACCCGCTGTCGCATACCACCTGACAATTCATGCGGGTATTGTTTAATACGCTCTTCAGGTGATGGGATACCAACATGCCTCAACAGTTCAATTCCTCTATTGGTGCCTTTTTCTTTGCCGAGTCCTTCGTGAACTTTAAGCGTTTCACGTATTTGCTGACCGATTGTGTAAACTGGATTCAATGAGGTCATGGGCTCCTGGAATATCATGGAGATTTCATTTCCGCGAATATCACGAATCGCTTTATTGTTCGCTTTTGTTAAGTCCTTTCCTTTAAAGTTCACTTCTCCACCGACGATTTTTCCCGGCCTTTCGAGTAATTGCAGAATGGATAGTGCCGTAATGCTTTTACCTGAACCGGATTCACCGACAATTCCGAGGGTCTTTCCCTTGGTCAATTTCAGAGAAACACCGTCAACTGCCTTTACTTCAAACTCATCAGTAAGGAATGAGGTTCTCAAATCCTTTATATTCAAAATGATCTCTTCACGCATCGTGTTCACCTCTTTTGCAAATAATTAATCTAAATCAACGCGTTTATTCAGAAATTTATATGAAATATCGACGAGCAAATTAACAAATACGAATACAACCGCTATCGTCAGTACAGCCGCTTGAACAACTGGAAAATCCCTTGCCAGGATACGGTCGATAATCAATTTACCCATCCCGTTAATCGCAAATACGGACTCTGTTAACACCGATCCGGCAAGCAGACCGCCGAATTGGAGCCCGACAACCGTCACAACTGGGATCAGTGCATTCTTCAATGCATGCCGGTAAATAACAACGCGTTCTTTTAATCCTTTGGCCCTCGCCGTCCGGATGTAATCCTGGGTCAATACATCCAGCATACTCGAACGCGTCATCCGGGCAATAACGGCTGCCCCCATTGTTCCCAGAGTGATGACCGGCATAATTACCTGTTCAGGTGTTCCCCAGCCGGTCGGCGGCAGCCAGCCTAAATTGATGGAAAACCATTGCATTAACATAAGCCCCAGCCAAAAGTTCGGCATTGATAATCCAAATAAAGCGACAAGCATAATCCCAATATCTGAAAAGGTATACTGTCTGACGGCAGAAATGATGCCGGCAATCAAACCAAGGAATATACTAAAAATCGTGCTGTATATGGCCAATTCAAATGTGACCCAGAATTTCGGCCATAATTCATTCGTTACGGGCAGGCTGGTTCGCCATGAGTTTCCGAACTCCAGCACTGCTGCATCTTTGACAAAATCAATATATTGCAGGGGAATGGGGTCGTTTAATCCAAGCCGTTCCTCGATTTGCTCCACCGTTTCCTTAGGTGCATTCTCACCGGCAATAATGTGTGCAGGATTACCGGGTGTCAGGTGCATCAACGAAAATACAAGAATGGTAACACCTATCAGAACAGGGATTAACTGTAATACGCGACGAATGATAAACTGAAACATGTTTGCACCTACTTTCTATCGGTTCATTTTTGGATCTAACGCATCACGCAGTCCGTCACCCAATACATTAAATGCCAGTACAATCAGCATAATCACAAGACCCGGGAATAAGGCGATGTGCCCGGCATCCCACATATAGTCGCGCCCGTCACTTAACAACGCACCGAGTTCCGGAGATGGCGGCTGAGCACCCATCCCCAGGAAGGACAGGCCACTGGCAGACAGTACGGCGGTAGCGATGTACAGGCTTGCCTGGACGATAATCGGGGATGAGATGTTCGGTAAAATGTGTTTAAATATGATTCTGGTATCTGTAGCCCCCAATGCTTTCATGGCATCAATATATTCCAGGTTTTTGGTTGCCAGGGTAGACCCCCGGGCAATACGTGCAAAGGTTGGGACAGCAGAAATAGCCACCGCAATCACCACATTTTGTATATTGGCTTCCAGGATACTGATTAAAGCAAGTGCCAGCAGAATTCCGGGAAAGGCTAATAAAACGTCCATCAGGCGCATCATCACCGCATCAATTTTTCCGCCATAATACCCTGATACGATGCCGATTAGAACACCTGTCACACCACCTAATAATGTTGAGAAAAAACCGATAGCCATTGTCAGCCCCAACCCGTGGATAATGCGTGTAAAAATATCTCTGCCATGATGATCAGCTCCGAACCAATGCTCTGCAGATGGCGCCTCAAATTTAACGCTGTAATCCGGGTTATACGGATCAAAACTGGTTAAAAATGGACCAACAATCGCAATAATGATGAGAATAATAATTAAATAACCACCAACTAAAGCGCTTTTATTTTTAGACAGTTTGCTGTAAAACGCTTTCATCGATCTTTTTGTGGGACTGTCTGCCTTTTGGGGCTGGCTGTGATCATGTTTCGCCGGCTCAACGGCCATATGGATACCCCCTTGTCATACGTATCGTGTAAGATTTATGATTGGTTATTAAAAATATGATGTATTAATGGTATATGCGCTTGTCATTAAGAATAGAAATAGTATGACTAAAAAATAATAGGGGGTATCGAGAGGTATGGGACGAAATAAATTATTGTGGCTGTTTTCCTTTTTACTAGTGCTCGCCCTTGTTCTGACTGCTTGTGCCGGTGATGGCGAACCGGCAGAGGAGGATTCGAGTGAAGGCAGTGGCAGTACAGCTGAAGAAGGTGGAGAAAGTGGTTCCGGGGAGGCTGCTTCGGGTTCCGGCGGTGACTTAACCATTGCGATTAATTCAGATGTTGTATCACTGTCTACGCACGGTTCAAACGACGTACCTTCAAGTAATGTCACTGAAAATATTTACGAAACACTGACAACACTTGACGAAAATCAGGAGGTGCAGCCCGGACTTGCTGAAGAGTGGGAGGAAGTGGATGAAACAACTTGGGATTTCCATTTACGGGAAGGTGTCACGTTCCATGATGGTACAGAATTAACTGCAGAAGTGGTGAAAGCAAACTTTGAGCGTCTGATGGACGAAGACATTGCTTCGCCAAGAGCATTTTTGCTGGAAGCGGTTGAAAGTGTCGAGGTGCAGGACGACTATACGTTACGCATTAATTTGCTTTACCCGTATGCGCCATTATTGGCGAACCTGGCACATAATGGGACGGCTATTATGAGCCCGGATATTATAGAAGAAGACTATGCTCAGATGGAAGAAGGTGGTGATGTCGATACTTATATCAACCAGCATCCGGTTGGAACCGGCCCTTTTAAGTATGAAGATTGGACACCGGGGGAAAGTGTTGTCTTAACCCGTAATGAAGACTATTGGGGAGAACCGGCAAAACTTGATTCGGTAACGTTTAAAGTCGTATCCGAGCAAAGTTCACGTGTAGCCGAGCTTGAAACGGGTACATCCCATGTAGCTGATGCAATCGGTCCAAATAATATATCGCGAGTGGAAGGCATGCCAAATGCAAGTGTACTGCAGGAACCAAGTGTATCCCTGTCTTATATCGGTTTCAATGTACAAAAAGAGCCATTTGATGATAAAAGAGTCCGCCAGGCCATTTCGATGGCAATCAATAAAGAGGAAATCATCGAGGGTGTTTATAATGGTGTTGGTATTCCTGCAATTGGGCCGTTGGCGCCGCCGGTATTCGGTTACGATGAGTCCGTGGATGGTTTGGAATATGATCTTGAGAAGGCACAGGAACTTCTTGCCGAAGCCGGGTACGAGGATGGCTTTGAAACAACCCTATGGACAAACGATAGTGAACAGCGTGTGGACACGGCTGTAACAGTTCAGTCACAATTAAGCGAGATTGGTATCGATGTAGAAATTGAAGAACTTGAATGGGGCGCATATCTTGAAAGAACTGCAAATGGTGAGCATGATATGTTTATCCTCGGCTGGTCTACCGTTACGTCTGATGCCGACTATGGCATGTATCCGTTATTCCACTCTTCGGCAGTTGGCGACCCAGGTAACCGCTCATTCCTGGAAAATGACGAGCTGGATGAGGTTCTGGATGATGCACGCCGGGAGACCGATCCTGAAGCGCGTCAGGAGCTGTACACACAGGCTCAGGAAATGCTCGTGGAAATTGCACCAATGTTATATATACACCACCAGGAGTACTTGCTCGGTGTAAGTGACACCGTAAAAGATTTTGGTATCGATGCTCAAGGTATATACCAAATTAAGCAAGCATATATTGAAGAGTAGTTCCCACCATTTTAAGTTCAAACTGGAAAATAAACCGGACCCGAGCGGTTTTAAGCCAACTGGGTCCGATTTTCGTTAACAGTTAACAATAAAGGATGATAACATATAGATTCTGATTCAAATGATGATACCTATATGCGGAATAGGCCGATATCATGTTATAAGCTATAATAAATCAGAAAAAGGATCAATAAAAGCAAAAGCAGTGCCATCCACTGAAAACGCACAATCCGATAAAAAGTTTGATTGACCCTTGCTGATGGTGCGGGTTTTTCCCGCCATTCTTCCAGAGGGTCCCCATCTTTTGACATGACACTGCGGAACCGTCGGAAACCGAATGCCATACCGTCGTAGAAACCGCCCTTTATGGTATATGTCACCAGCGAAACAATCATATAAACCAGCATAAAATAGAATGTCATGTTCAAGAATTGCAGTATCGAAAAGGCAGATGCCGATAAGTAAACCAAAAGAAGTATAAACCCTATGTTCACTAGTAATAGCTGTAAATTTTTTTTAACCATTTCTGTTTTGTCCTGCCTTCTTCATATAATCTTTGCAAGAGGTTGTCCAAAAGGTAGGTAAAAATGACTCATCGAATAGAGGGTCTTCTGCAAATCGTACAAGACAATCGTAAACGCAGATTACACCTTAACACGCGAGAAGACACTTCCTTGTGAAGAAGACAACTTTTCCTTCTCACGACCTCGTTCAGGGCAGCTTTACTTTTACTCGAAACTGCACAATCATTTCTCTTTGTTGAATAGTATATCATAGTTCCAGCGTCGCATTTAAATAATTTTTTTATGCCTGAAAACCTTTATTTTTCAAGCAATGAGAAATAAATAGTACTATTTCCCTTAAAAAAGTCTTTACAAACTTGTGAGAAAAATAGTATAATTCCTATCAAGCAGCTAAATCTGCTAAATTATCAAAAAATAGCAGTCTATTAAGGGGGTATTTTTCAACATGAAGAAGGTTTGGCTTTTAGCCCTGGCTTTATTCTTCGGTCTTTTCCTTGCTGCATGTTCCGGCGGAGATGACTCAGGTTCATCCGATTCCGGCAGTGACAGCGGATCAGAAGAAGGAACAGAAGAAGAATCCGGTTCAGATGGTGAACAGGTTCTTCACTTTACTAACGGTGACACGATTCCGTCAATGGACCCTGGCATGGCTACCGATGAATATGGTATTCAGTTCACCGGTGCTACAATGGAAGGTCTTTATCGTTTAAAAGATGGTGAAATTGTAGAAGGGATTGCTACGGAACATGAAGTAAGTGAAGATGGTCTGACATGGACATTCACACTTCGCGAAGATGCAACATGGTCAAATGGCGATCCTGTGACAGCACATGACTTCGTTTATGCATGGCAGCGTGCAGTGGACCCTGATACAGGATCTGAGTACGGTCCATACATGATGGGTGGCGTTATCAAGAATGCTACAGCCGTCAACGAAGGCGAAGTACCAGTTGAAGAATTGGGTGTGAGCGCACCTGATGACTATACATTGGAAGTTAATCTGGAAAACCCGGTGCCATACTTTGAATCGCTGGCTTCTTTCACAACATACTATCCATTGAATGAGGACTTTGTTGAAGAACAGGGTGACTCATTTGCAACAAGCACAGACACATTGCTATTCAATGGTCCATTCACACTGGAAAACTGGGAAAGCACAGCAAGCTCCTGGGAACTTGTGAAAAACGAAGACTACTGGGATGCAGAGACCGTCCAGCTTGACAAAATGACATTTGAAGTAGTCAAAGACCCGCAAACGGCGGTAGACCTATATGAGTCTGGTGAAGTTGACCGGGCCGGATTATCATCTGACCTAGTTGACCAGTATCAGACACATGACCATTATCAAGTATTCCCTGAAGCATCTTTATTCTATCTGAAGATGAACCAGACACAAAGTGATGCGCTTGCTAACCAAAAAATGCGCAAAGCGATCGCGATGGCAGTCGATAAAGAAGCAATGGTTAATGAAATTCTGAATAATGGATCAATTGTTTCGAATGGCTTTGTACCAAAGGATTTTGTGCAAACGCCTAGCGGTGAAGATTTCCGCGAAACAAACGGCGATCTCCTGACTTATGATCCGGAGCAGGCAACAAAGCTTTGGGAAGAAGGCCTTGAAGAAATCGGCAAGGATTCCGTAGAGCTTGAACTGCTTGGCGGGGACAGTGAAACGGCAAAAATTTCTGATGAGTATATAGCCAACCAGCTGCAAGAAAATCTGCCTGGTTTGGAGGTAACACTCAAATCAGTGCCATTTGAACAGCGTCTTGACCTGGATACAAACATGGATTACCAGCTGCAGACTTCCGGATGGGGTCCTGACTACATGGATCCATACACATTCCTGAATCTATGGTTGACTGATGGTCAAAACAACAAAATGGGCTACTCCAACGAAGAGTATGATCAGCTGATTGAAGAAACAACCGGCGAATTGGCACAAGATCCGGAAGCACGTTACCAAAACTTCCTGGAAGCTGAGAAAGTATTGGCCGAAACAGCTGCAGTTGCACCGCTTTATCAAAGTGCCAAGGCTCAGCTGGTCCAGCCGAAAATCCAGGATGTTTATTTCAATTCTTTCGGACCGACATATGAATGGAAATGGGCTAGTGTAGGGTCAGAAGAGTAATCTTTTAACCCCAATAAAATATGCTGTAACTTTAGGGAAAGAGAGTATATGACCTGGTGGCATGTACTCTCTTTTACCCTGTATGGGAAAAATCTTATAATAATGAATATTTTTTATATGCAGCAAGAACAAACAGCAAATCAGGAGGTGCGGAAATGCTTCGATATATTTTGCGGCGGGTATTTTATATGGTTATTACACTGTTTATTATTGCCACCGTCACATTCTTCCTTATGAAATTGCTACCCGGCAGCCCGCTTTCCGCTGAAAACAAACTATCAGAGGAACAGGTGGAAATCATAGAGGCAAAATACGGGCTTGACAAACCAATCCCGGTGCAATATGTGAATTATATGGTTGGCCTCGTTCAAGGTGATATGGGTATATCCTTTCATTTTGACAATACCCCGGTGTCTCAAATCCTGATCGACCGGATGCCGCCCTCGCTCATACTTGGTGGACAGGCACTTATTTTTGGAACGATAGCTGGTATCCTGTTTGGACTGATTGCGGCCATTTATCATAACGGGTGGCTGGATTACAGCTCGACGATTATAGCCGTATTAGGTACGTCAATTCCATCATTTGTATTTGCAGGCTTGTTACAATGGTATTTGGCGAACAAGTGGGAACTATTTCCAGTTGCATTATGGGGGAGTTATGAACACACCATTTTGCCGACTATTGCTTTGGCGATTTTCCCAATGGCAACAGCAGCCCGTTTTACACGAACGGAGATGCTGGAAGTTCTTGGTTCAGACTATATTATGACAGCCAGAGCAAAGGGTGTCACTGAACCTGGCGTTATTTTTAAGCATGGACTTCGGAACTCATTGATTCCGTTGATAACTGTAATGGGCCCGATGGCTGTATCGCTGATGACCGGTACACTCGTTATTGAGAAAATTTTTGCTGTTCCCGGAATTGGTGAGCAATTTGTTAGCTCCATTGAAGTGCTTGATTACCCGACAATTATGGGCACAACCCTTTTGTTCTCTGTTTTATTTATCGTGATCATACTTATCATCGATATTCTATACGTCATCATCGATCCTAGAATTCGGCTGACAGGAGGGGGAAGCTAAATGGCAACGAATCAGCAGAAAAATGATGTACCAAAAGAACTCTTTGTCCCCCACGAGCGGAAAGAGGATACGAGTGAAAAGATAACAAAGCCGAGCAGATCCTTCTTCCAGGATGCACGGCGTACATTCTTTAAAAATAAAATGGCGGTTTTAAGTATTATCCTCATGGTCATCATTATCCTCATGAGTATCATCGGTCCATATTTTAATGAGTATGGAATGGATGACCAGGATTTATCACGTGCTAAAATGCCCCCAAGGGTACCAGTTATAGAGGATTTGCCGTTTCTTGGCATGAACGGGACACTGACATCGGAATTTAAGGGTGATACGGTTGAAGAAGCAACCGAAAACGCCATTATGCGGTATGACAATGCTGAAGATTATATTGATATAAAAGTTCTTTCTGAAGGAGACGGAAGTACAGATTCCGCTGAAGTTTCAGCAACTTATCATATCTATGAAGCAAAAGATATGCAGGATGAGTATTTCTGGCTTGGTACAGATCAGCTGGGACGTGACCAGTGGACACGCATATGGCTTGGTACACGGGTATCGTTAATCATTGCTTTTGTGGCCGCAGCGATTGACCTTCTGATCGGGGTTGCTTATGGCGGTATTTCCGGTTATTACGGCGGCAGAGTGGACGACATTATGCAGCGAATACTTGAGATTTTGATTGGTATTCCGAAACTCGTTGTCATGTTCCTGCTGCTCATTGTTCTGAAGCCGGGCATCATTTCCATTGTCTTAGCCCTTACGATAACCGGTTGGACAGGTATGGCACGTATCGTAAGGGGAGAAGTGCTTAAACAGAAAAACGAGGAATACGTCCTTGCGGCAAGGACATTGGGACAATCAAACGGAAAGATCATAATGAAACACCTGATGCCTAACGTTGCCGGTATTATCATTATTAACATCATGTTTACAATTCCAGATGCCATTTTCTTTGAGGCATTCCTCAGTTTTATTGGTCTCGGTATTGTACCACCGGAGGCATCACTCGGTGCATTGGTCGACGCAGGTTTTAAAGTGTTCAGACTATATCCTTACATGGTATTCTATCCAGCTGTTGTGATTTCAGTCATCATGATTGCATTTAACTTGATTGGTGACGGACTCAGGGATGCGTTTGATCCGAAAATGCACAAATAACAAGAGAGGTGTTTCTGAAGATGAGCAAATTATTGGAAGTAAAAGACTTAAGTGTATCATTTAATACGTACAGTGGTGAAGTACAAGCTGTAAGAGGCATCGATTTTGATTTGAAAAAAGGGGAGACGTTGGCAATAGTGGGTGAGTCCGGATCGGGCAAATCGGTTACGACAAAAGCCATCACCCAGCTGTTGCCTAAGCCTCAAGGATATATTAAAAAAGGGCAGATTCTGTTTGAAGGTCAGGATATTACCAAGTATTCAACCAAACAAATGCAGAAACTGCGCGGGAAAGATATATCTACCGTATTTCAGGATCCGATGACATCGTTGAACCCAACGATGAAAGTGGGGAAGCAGATTGCTGAAGGTCTGATCAAGCACAGGAAGATGAGTAAGGCACAGGCGAGGGAAAAAACAATCGAACTCCTGGAACTTGTCGGTATTCCACACCCGGAAACGAGGATAAAGCAGTATCCGCATGAATTTTCCGGTGGGATGCGGCAGCGTGTAGTGGTTGCGATTGCACTTGCCTGTAATCCGAAAATCCTGATTGCGGATGAACCGACAACAGCTTTGGACGTAACGATACAGGCACAAATTCTTGAGCTGATGAAAGACATTCAGCGTGAAATGGACAGTGCCATCATTTTCATTACACATGATCTGGGTGTCGTGGCAAATGTGGCCGACCGTGTTGCTGTCATGTATGCCGGAAAGATTGTCGAAATCGGGACCGCTGATGATATTTTCTATAATCCAAAACACCCTTATACGTGGGGACTTTTGGGATCAATGCCGACATTGGACAGTAATGAGGAAGAGTTGTTCGCCATTCCAGGAAGCCCGCCGGATATGCTGAATCCCCCTGAGGGTGACGCGTTCGCTCCAAGGAACCGGTTTGCCCTGGAAATCGATACAAAAATGGAACCGCCAATGTTCCAGGTATCCGATACACACTATGCTGCCACCTGGCTGCTTCATGAACACGCACCAAAGATCGACCCGCCGGGATCTGTCCAGCGGAGAATGCAAGGGTTTGCTTCAATGGACGATGGCAAGGATGGTGAAGAATAATGGAGGCAGAAAAAGTTCTTGAAGTGAAAAATTTACAGAAATTCTTTAAGGCCGGCCGTAAAAATATCATCAAGGCGGTCAATGATATTTCATTTGATATATACAAAGGGGAAACATTCGGTCTTGTAGGGGAATCCGGCTGCGGCAAATCGACCACAGGCCGGACAATCATCCGTCTCCATGACGCAACCGGCGGACAGGTTATTTTCAATAATGAAAATGTCCATGGAAAGAAATCGAAAAAGGACTTGCTGAAGCTGAACCGGAAAATGCAAATGATTTTTCAGGATCCGTCTTCATCACTTAATCCGAAAATGACTGTCATGGACATCGTTGCAGAGGGAATTGATATTCATAAGCTGGCCAAAAATGAAGAAGACCGAAAGCGGCGAGTTGAAGAACTTCTGGAAACAGTTGGACTGAACAGGGAACATGCGACCCGCTTTCCTCACGAATTCAGCGGTGGGCAGCGTCAGCGGATTGGTATTGCACGCGCACTTGCAGTTGAACCTGAATTCATTATTGCTGATGAACCGATTTCGGCACTTGACGTATCCATTCAGGCTCAAGTTGTCAATTTGCTGAAAAGGCTGCAGCGTGACTATGGTTTGACATTCCTGTTTATTGCACACGACCTGTCGATGGTAAAATATATCAGTGACCGGATTGGCGTTATGTATTTCGGCAATATGGTAGAATTGGCGGAAAGTGATGAGTTATACAAGAATCCCCTTCATCCATATACAAAATCGCTGCTGTCTGCCATCCCACTGCCGGACCCTGATTATGAACGGAATCGTCAACGGATAGCATATGACCCAGCTGAACATGATACGAGTGAAGAACCGGAATTCCGGGAAGTCAAACAGGGTCATTGGGTCCGCTGTACAACGAAGGAATTTGAACAATATAAGAGAGAGCTGGAAAATAAATAAAATTTGCGTCCTTACTGTCGAACACAGTAAGGATTTTTTTGCTATATGAATGAAAGGTTTGGCATCACTAAAATATCAATTTTGTTAAAGTGCGTTTTAGATTAATAGTCTCTTAAACTTAGATGTCACTTGACCGAAGCCACTGTGGCAACATCCATAAGACATAGATATGTAATGAAAACGCTTGTTTGAAATAAATCTATTAAAATTGTAATATTTCCCTGCCAGTTTGGTAACCCTTGTAACAGACACTTAATTAATATGTAACTGCACGGCCTTTAAACCTATGGTAATATGGGCGATGCAGAATTTAAAGGAGGGACTACCAATGAAGAAAATGGTAGCTTCAATTGCTACTGGTGTCATTATTTTTGGCGCTACAATCACCACTGCTTCTGCAGCAGAATACGAGGTCAAAAAAGGAGACAACCTTTGGGATATTGCCGAGGAACATAATACAAGCGTAGATGAATTAGTCGAAATAAATGAACTCAAGACAACCATGATTCATCCAAAACAAACACTTTTCATCAATGATATTTACAAGGTACAGAAAGGTGATACATTAATCGGTATCAGCGATGAGTACGACGTGTCGGTTGAGGATTTGAAAGACTGGAACAACCTTAAGTCCGATATCATTGCGATTGGTCAAGAACTGAAGATTAAAGGTGTGAATATTGAACAGGATGACAGTGAAGCGACATCTGAAGATTCATCCAGCCAGTCAAATGAATCGGGACAGTCAGCTGAGCCGGTACAAACATCGTCTAATACCAACAAAAACGCCAGCCAGGAACAATCATCACAGGATGATCCGGATGGCAAAACCGTAACCGTAACGGCAACTGCCTATACGGCTGACTGTGAAGGATGTTCAGGTGTTACGTCGACTGGCGTTGACTTGAATGCCAATCCGGACGCAAAAGTTATCGCTGTTGATCCAAGTGTCATTCCTTTAGGATCAGAAGTTTATGTAGAAGGTTATGGTTATGCAACTGCTGCAGATGTCGGTGGATCCATTAATGGCGAGAAAATCGATGTCCATGTCCCATCAAAAGATGAAGCCAATAGCTGGGGCGTCCGGACGGTTGATGTAACAATCGTTAATTAATATAAGTCAATTAAAAGGGGAGCATCTTAATCAGGTGCTCCCCTTCTATTATTTAGTTTAAAATAACCGTATTGCTATTATTGTCATCCTCTTCTTCTACAATATCTTCTGCATCGCCGGTCGTTTGAAAAAGTCCGATTATGCCAAAACTGAGAATCAATACGAAAAACAGGGACATCAAAACTTGCTTCATGACTCTTTTTCCTCTCTATTATCTTCTATATCAATTATAATAAAAAATAAGCGAAGATACCATGGATATTTCTAAAAATTAATAGGTAAATCTTA
>NZ_DATGTI010000059.1:0-19699 GCF_035301925.1 Lentibacillus sp.
TCCTCTTGTCTGAAGGTAACGAGGAACTTATCATCTAGTACATATCGTTAGATGGAGCGTGGAGTGCGGGGAAAACCTGCATGCTCCATGTGGAGCAGGGGAAAAGCTGGAGATAACCTCAAAGGCTTACCTATTGCTAACTTTCGCGGAATAAAAAAACGTCCAAATCTGCATTATCAGGCCATATTGTTGAATAAAACCTTCACATAAAGCTTAGTGATATTGAAGAAAAGGGGCAGGATTATAATTGACGTATATTAAAATTAGTATAGTTCTATCTTTGATAAGCTTATGTCTGTTGCTTTTTGGTCTATTTGCTGAAGAGATAAGATACGGCTTTATTATTGCAGGTATGATTGTCAATTATATAGGGATGGCTATGTTGATTACTGGTGCCATAAAAAGGGTGAAAAAAGATAATTAAAGTTATTTTTCAATCGGGCGCAGTAACCGAATAAGGTTACTTCCTTTAACCCTGAATAAAACCATCACATTACTGGCAAAGCAATCTCGTTATTTTCAACTTGATGATGGTATCGGGGTATTATTCCTTATTGCAGTTGTGTTCAGTGGGGCTTATCCTGCGTTAGCACTTGGGTTTGTTATTGTACTGTTAATGCTGAAAAATCAAGTTAAATTTTCACTGTGAGACATGTGGACAGGCTGAGACTACTTTATAAACAGGAGGCTCGTTGAAAAAATCGAAGTTCTATATGGAAGATATGTACATGGTGAGGAAAGTTTCCGCAAACGGAGCACTATTCCGGAATAAAGGAAAGCGCCCAATTTGCTATTGTCGGGCCAGATTGCGGAAGTGAGGAGATTAATCAATCTATGAAAGAAAAGATAAAGAATATAATCGGAATGACACTTTTCGCTGTATGTTTTTTGGGAATTATAATAGGGATTTACTTCCTTGGAATAGCGGGGATTTTTGAAATACTTGGTATTCAATATCAATCAATCTGGTCATTAATCATTTTTGTAATAATTATCTTTATTCTGGGGTTGCCAGTTGATCTGGTTTTTAAATAATGCTTATAAGTATAAGGGATAAAAACATCCGGCAGCTCATGATGAATGTCTTTGCACTTTTCACAATAAAGCCTGCGAATGATAAGATTATCCCGTTTACCTGAGCTTCTACACCATACGCGAGGGCGACTGCCCGCCACCTTTTCTAAAGGTTCCTCACAACATGGACAAATACTGATTTCCGCACTCCTAACAAAGAACGCCCGATTCCTTCTCCTTCTCAATCAACTTATAATTTGATATAATAACCATAATATGTGCTATTATTGGACGTCTCCAGTGAAATTGTTTCCGCAGTTTCACATAAAATGGAGGCGTCCTTTTCCTTTCTCAAGAATTTATACCTTGGTCATTATATCGGTCAATATTCGGTCAGGCATTAGTGTCAACTTCTGGTCTTTTTGATTTAGCTAAAACACCTCGGTTTTATCGACTATAAAGCAATCATCAACTTGTTTATATTCCAACGAATTCACTCCTTTTATGAAACAGTATATCTTGATTCAATATTAGCATAATTCTTTCTAAAAATAATCAATATTAATAGCCGCTTTTGCTGATTCTTATTCAAGGAACGCGCCAGATTGCGGCAAAACAATTGAAGTAACGTGCTTTTCACACCAATTAATTACCATAAAACGCCCTTTGAATAGGTAAAAAGAAGTTGTAAATAATAAAAGAAATAATAATGATAGTGAGGTGAATATGGTGAAATTAAAGAAGTTAAAAATAGGTGCTTCTACTGTAATACTTTCCTCCGGGTTATTGTTTGGGTGTGCAGCTCCAAATTTAGATAATGATGATGAACAGGAATCAGATCCGACTGAAGAGCCTTCCGAGCAACAAGACCAAAACGGTCAAGATAACAATAACCAGGACAACAATGATAAAAATGGTATAGAGGATATACTACAACCAGGACACCAATAAGTATCGCTAGCGTCGTTTAAAAGGTGTTTTTTGTAAATAGAAAAACCCTAGGCTAGGCCCAATATATACAGATGAAACCCCAACTGTTACTTCAAATATGTTGCTATCATGACTATTGGATCTATCAGACGATGGCAGTTTCGTTCATACATTTTTTTGACCTGTTTGTTTTAGGTGGCAAGAGTAAATAATTCCAAGTCAGTCTGATATTTTTTCTGCTGGCAAGAAGCAACAGCTTCTCTAATGGTTGTGGCACATATTTTATCATCAAATAAGTCAACCATTAACTGACCGGAAGAGTCCACCCGGCCAAGGAAAACATTTTCGATACTGACATCCTTTATACCAAGTTCCAGCTAATTGATGTTAAGTAATGCGTTTAATTCCTCCAATATGCGTATTTTCAATAACAGATTATACCATAATATAATTTCCCTTTGATTGCGTTAAATTGGGCGTCTTCCTATTCAGGAAGTGCGCCCATTAAATGAACAACCTACTCAAGAGAAGTTAACAAAAAAAGTGCGTAGTTAGGCACTCTTAGTTACTATTCCTGTTTTTTAAAATATAAAGTTCATTTTCCATTTTTTTCTTATCGACAATAAAATCCATTTCATTAATTCTTGATAAAAATTTAAAATGGAAGAGGGCTGATGATGGAGCTGGAATATATAAGAGACTATGCGATGTACACAGCGATCTTTGGTATGTTTAGTTTTGTTTGGTTCGGATGGGCTCAGGAGAATCCTGGAAAAAATTGGCGCAAGTATATAGGGGTTTCTTCCGGGATTGCATTGTTAGTATGTTTGATTGGCGTGTATTTACGTACTGGGATGCGGCTACTAATTTGTCAGAAAAGGACGCTTTTATGAACTATTTAATTGTTTTCTACATTGAAATTTTTATAGCGGGTCTCGGCGCTTTCATGTTGATTCGAAATAAAAAGAAGGGTTATGTTGCTCCGTGGATTGTTTTTATCGTAGGTACGCATTTTTTCTGGTTAGTAAACCCTTTTAAAGACCCTGGTTTATATATGTTAGCGGTACTTATGATAGTAATTGCGGTAATATCACCATGGCTATCCAAAAAAAATTGGGCGTCGCCAACAGTGCAATCACCGGCATAGGATCTGGCACTGCTTTATTTTGTTTTGGCATATTGGGATTGATTCGCTACCTATTGGCATAAACGTCATTGCTAAAACATTAACGAATCACTCGGTAAAACAGATGTTGTTTTCATGGTTTTGTTGATCTACAGTCATCGAGGAGCAAAAACGGAATAAGGGGGTTTAGCTTACTTAGAAGTTTCCCGCTTTATCGTTCTGGGAAAGCAATATCCTGATTATCGTCTCTATTGTATTGTATCAAGGTCTATCACCATCCATTTCCTTTTCAACCTGTATAAATTTCCCTCCAATCAACCAACCTAAGTTAAATTCATTTAGTCGATAAAGAAAGGATCTCAAGGATGAAAAACAGGCAAAAGGGAATACTGCCTTTGATCAAAAGGCGAAGGAAAAAGCGTCAATCAACTTATAAAAATAATATTTCCGACCTTGAACCACCTGTTGATGAAAACGCTTTACTTTCAAACGACTTAAACGATAATGAGAACGCGTAGATCGATTTATAAAAATTGTTCTGACGTTATTTTCCGACCGTTTTACATCGGTGAACAGGTTAAAGCGAATCTCATTTACATTGAAGGACTGTCAAACATTGAGGAAATTGATGACAGTGTCCTGTCCCCGCTCATCAAGTCGCCGGTGGGAGAAGACTATTCCATAGATACATTGGTTCACAAAAAGATTTCGACTTCGAGTGTAAAAGAAGTCAAAACGTTTTCAGACAGCATAAAAGAAATTGCATCCGGAAATCCGGTGATTCTGGTTGATCAGCAAAATAGCGGCTTTGCATTGGGGCTCTCGAAATGGGAAAAGCGGTCTGTTGATGAACCACAGGCAGAAACGGTTGTCAGGGGTCCCCGGGAGGGTTTTGTTGAAACAATCGGTGTCAACACGTCACTACTCCGGAGAAGGATCAGGAGCCCCAAATTGAAAATGAAATCCATGCAGGCTGGTGAATACACCAAAACAACCATAAAACTTGCGTATGTCGAAGGTGTTGTGGATCAGGAAGTACTGGAAGAAGCTGTGAATCGGATAAAACGAATCGATGCTGACGGTATTTTGGACAGCGGCATATTGGAAGAATATATAGAAGATAATCCGAATTCTCCTTTTCCGCAGGTATTAGCGACTGAACGGCCTGATGTTGTGACAGGACAGCTGCTGGAAGGCTGTGTCGCTGTCCTTGTGGACGGTTCCCCGCACAGCATTGTTGTACCCACGACATTTTATTCACTGATGCAGGCGAGTGAGGACTACTATGGCCGTTTTATTTCTGCTCATTTCACTTTTTCTTCCGTCCTTATATGTGGCGCTGCTCACTTTTCATCAGGAAATGGTTCCGACAACGCTTTTGTTCAGTATTGCAGCTTCACGTGCACAAGTTCCATTCCCAGCACTGGTCGAAGCGCTTATGATGGAAATTACCTTTGAGGCACTCCGTGAAGCGGGTCTCCGTCTGCCGAAACAAGTGGGTTCGGCTGTCAGTATTGTTGGTGCACTGGTGATTGGTGAAGCAGCGGTTTCAGCGGGGATTGTGTCGGCTCCCATGGTGATTGTTGTTGCATTGACAGGTGTTGCTTCGTTTACCATTCCACGTTATTCAGCGTCGATAGCGATTCGGATGCTTCGTTTTCCAATTATTCTGCTCGCAGGAACACTTGGATTGCTGGGCATCATCATGGGCATTATTGTGATTATTATCCATATGGTGTCACTTCGCTCATTCGGTCAGCCATATCTTAGCCCGATGGCACCAATGCAATGGCAGGATATGAAGGATGTGCTGATGCGTGCGCCATGGTGGAAGTTCAATACGAGACCGCATTTTTCAGGCAAATTTAATAAATATCGTCAATCCGATAACCAGAAACCTTCTCCGATCAGAGGTGAGGAATAAACTGCTGCTTGTCGTCAATGGAGGTGGAATTACATGATAGAAAAAGGAAAAATCAACACGCTGCAAATGGCTATTCTGATTTATCCAACCGTTATCGCAACAGCAATTCTCCTCGTTCCGGCGGTAACCGGAGAACAAGCGCGGCAGGACATGTGGCTGTCACCGATCTGGGCTTCTCTGGCCGGCTTTCTGGCTGCTTTTATTGCGATTCAGCTCAATAAACGTTTCCCGAAGCAGACACTCATTCAATATAGTGAGACGATAGCCGGCAAATTCCTGGGAAAAGTCAACGGCCTTGTGTTTATCTTGTTTTTAGCCCATGTATGCGGGGTAATATTAAGGGAATATGGCGAATTTGTGAAGGGAAATTTCCTCGAGGATACACCCATGGCTGTGATTCTTGGAAGCATGATCCTTATATGTGCCTTTGCAGTGAGGGGCGGGCTAGAAGTGATTGCCAGAAGTGCCCAGATATTTGTGCCTGTTGTGATAGTTTTGTTTATAGTGATTATTTTGTTATTAACCCCGGATATGAATCCTGGCAATATGCTTCCCGTTTTTGAAAATGGATTAATACCTTCTTTGAAGGGCGCAGTGATGCCGGCAGGATGGTATTTGGAGTTTTTTATGATTTCTTTCCTGCTTCCATTTATAAGGAATCAAAAAAAAGCCGTAAAGTGGAGTGCGGCAACCGTCATTGCCGTTATGTTTACCTTGGTCATTACCAATATGGTAACGATGTTTGTATTCGGTGCGATTACCGACCAGTTTACATATCCCGTCATGGAAGCAGCGCGTTATATCAGTATAACTGAATTTATCCAGCATATGGAGTCTGTTGTCATGGCGATTTGGGTTGGCGGTATATTTGTTAAAATTTCGGTTTTTTTCTATGCCACAGTACTAAGTACCGCCCAATGGCTAAAGCTGTCCGATTATCGGCCGATTGTTTTCCCGTTTGCTTTCATTATCTCAGTTTTGGGGCACTGGTCTGCAGCGAATTTACAGGAGCTTGAGAAATTCCTGGTCGAAACGTTTCCAATTTACTCACTTGTTTTCCTGGCCGTTATCCCAATTATGCTGTTGTTAGCTGCTATCATTTTGAGTAAGCGCTCAAACCCGAACGCTGAATAAGGAAAGGAGAGTTCCTGTCATGAAACAGCTTTATAATGTTCTTGTGTGTCTTCTAATGCTGCTTCTTGCGGGATGCTGGGATCGCATGGAAGTCAATGATTTAGCCATTGTAGTCGGAATGGGTCTTCATAAAACAGATGATGACCTTGTTGAACTTTCCGTACAGATGGTGAACCCAAGTTCGATGGCAAGCGGACAGGGAGGTGGCGGTGCTCAACAAGGCACCGGTCAACTGACAACCGTGGAGAAAGATACAGGCAAAACAACTTTTGACGCCAGTTCAACACTGCAGGAAAAAATTTCGCGAAAGGTGTTTGTCGGCCATAACCGTGTGGTGTTTATCAGTGAAAAAATGGCCGAAAAAGGAATCCGCAAACATATTGATTTTTTGGCACGACATCCGGAACCAAGATTAAGATCCTATGTTTTTGTAACGAAAGGTGCCCCTGCAGATTTTTTCAAAGTCATGCCGGATTTGGAGACAAGCTCAGCTGAAACGGCAAGGGAACTGGCAATTTTAAAGATAGGCATGAGTGTCGAAGTGAAAGATCTGCTCCAAATGACAGCTGATGGAAGCGAAAATGCAGCATTGCCGATACTCGAGATCGAGGAGGAATCTCCAGATACATACGGTTTAAGTGTAAGTGGCACAGCTGTCTTTAAAAATGGAAAAATGGTCGGACAACTCGATAATCGTGTGACAAGAGGTGCTCTATGGATACGAAATGAAATTAACAATGCCGCAGTAACCGTGAGGCCCGAGGGTACGGAAGGTTATATTTCATTTAATATTTTTGAGGCAAGAACAAAACTCGTTCCCAAAATTAAAAATGGAAATTGGACGATGACCATAAATGTTCAATCGATTGATGATGCTGTCGAAAATGAAACAACGTTAAATCTAAAAGACCCTGACACAATTAAAAGACTTGAAAAGCAATTGGAAGAAAGGATTGATAAGCGTATCCGAACAGCCCTGGAACACGTGCAGCAAGATATGCAGGCGGATATTCTCGGTTTTGGTGAGGTGTTTCACCGTCAATATCCGGGCAAATGGGCCAAAGTGAAAGATAACTGGAATGAAGCAACATTTCCGGAAATAACGGTTAATATTAAAAGCGATGTTAACATTAAACGGCCTGGCAGGTCCACATCACCACCGGCGGTACCGGATGACGAGGTCACTGACAAATGAAAATAGCAGTTGTACTTTTAATCATAGTTGTTACTGCCTTGATCACACTGTATGAATGGCCCAAAATAAATGAAAATTTAAAGAAGGAAAAACGTGCGTTTATTGTATTGATAATGGCAGGCGTTCTGCTTGCCACTTTGCTGACTTATTTTCCGGCAATGCCCGGTCCAACTGAATTGATTGAATGGGTATTTAAACCATTCAGCAGTTTATTGCCAGAATGATGGCATGTATTTTTTGAAAAAACCTTTTTAAATCAACCTTTTTCCCAGCATATTTACCGCAAGCATTATAGGCAAAAGGAATTTCAAAACACATAAGGTCTGCTATAATTGACTATCAAATGATCTTTGAATTAAAGAGAGATTAGATGAGTGGATTAATCAATCATGGAGGAAGTTGTTTTGGAACAAAGATCAATAGCAACAGAAAAACAGAATAAAATAGCCGGATGGGGACTATTGATTGGCGTCCTTTTAATTGCCTCCAACCTGCGGGCGCCTTTAACCTCAGTGGGGGCTCTCTTGCCTTATATCCGTGATGATTTGGACATCAGCAATACCGTGGCCGGAAGCCTGACAACATTGCCTCTGCTGGCATTTGCCGTCTTATCGCCGTTCGCCTCGTCCGTTGCCAATCGTATCGGCATGGAGCGGACGATTTTTTATTCTTTTATATTGCTGACCATTGGACTTATTGTGCGTACGTTATTCGGCATAACATTACTGCTCGCTGGTACGATCGTTGTTGGGCTGGCGATAGCATTTGGAAATGTTTTATTGCCGGCGTTAATCAAAATGAAATTTCCGCTGAAAATTGGGCTGCTCACAGGCCTTTATGCGGTCTTTATGAATATCTTCGGTGCTTTGGCATCAGGGGTTAGTTTACCACTGTCACGAATTTCCCGATGGGGATGGCAAGGGTCATTGACCTCCTGGGCGATATTAACGATTGTAGCATTAGTCGTTTGGATGCCACAGCTCAAGAAACAAGCGGAATCACCGATAAGTGATGATGGAACCGGTACAGCGAAAAACAATATTTGGAAATCCCCTTTGGCATGGCATATAACTGTTTACATGGGGACACAATCAATGGTTTTCTTCACAATGGTTTCATGGCTGCCGGATATTCTAAATGATAATGGCTATACGTCCGGTGCGGCAGGCTGGATGCTTTCGCTGATGCAATTGGCGTTCATCCCATTTACATTTATTACTCCGGTTATCGCTGAAAAAACGGCAGATCAAAGGCTGCTGACCGCCATCACCGGCATATTGGTTATGATCGGTGCCGGCGGGCTTCTGACCGGGAATGCCATATTGATCACCATAGCGGTTATATGTATTGGCGGAGCCTGTGGTGCGGCGTTCAGTTTGTCGATGATGTTCTTTAGTTTGCGGTCAAATGATGGACAGGAAGCAGCAAAAGTGTCCGGAATGGCCCAGTCAGTTGGCTATTTAATCGCAGCAGCCGGACCGGTGTTATTAGGTTTTATGCATGATATTACAGCCGATTGGATTCTTCCGATTACCATAGTGGGAATGATCGGGATTATATTGATTGTGACCGGGATGAAATCAGGTGCAGACAGGAAGATAGCGAGCGCCCAATAAATTGGCTGCATTGAAGGAAATAGAATAGACATTTCCAAGCTTTGGGGTAAAAATTTACAAATTATAGAAGGAAGTTGGCACTATATTGTTAAATAACAGAGTGCAGAAAGGACTATATTAAAACTATCATCCTTCACGATGCTGTAAGGATTGGATTTACCGTGCTGTATCAGCATAACCTTTGAACAGGTTATAGGTGATAGATGACATAAAACCTGTCGACAAGAAATTGTGGTCAGGCAACCTATGGCTAAGTTTGGATATTTTTAGTAACTTTACAAATTATCTTAAATCCGTTAATATAAAAATATACAAAATTCACAGACTTCATTTATTTTTTAGTGCGTGTTCAAAAGGAGGATAAAGTGAGACTTCATTCAGCGGCATTGTCTTTTTCCCGCTGAATGTTAGTTGAACCGAATCGGGTATTTAAGGTCAGTCAGCCGCCGTTTTTGGCGGGTTACTGACCATTACATGCGGGATGAAAAGGACCGGCTCGCGACGACAATCACAGGCGCCGGCACTAGCACGTCCGGTGCGTCGGCAGGCTAAGTTCGTCACGTCAATCGCTAATGCCTGGATGAGCACGTCCTGTGCATCAAAGCTCGAAGTGGTGCCGTTTCGAGTACACGGAATGCTTCTGTGAAATGACATCGCACACGAGCATTCGTTTTTTCTTTTCCACGGAGTGGGCTTCTCTTGTTTTGTGGTGACGTGTGCGTTGGCGATTGTCGTGGGTGGTTTTAACAGAAGGTCCTCTACGTCGATGTATGATATTAACCTGACTTTTTGAACAACCGCTTTTACATCATTGTTATCATCGATTTAACCATACCAGGAAAATCATGACCTCATACATGAAAATAATAATAGTAAGCAAGTTTAATACTATTGACATATTCGTAAGCGCTTTCGGTTTCTGGTAATGAATGGCGTTATGATTTTAAAGATACCATCTTGACTGTAATAGTGATAGCAATTTTTTCATATTTATGAACAAAGGGACAAGGGCAACGGAATTAAAGGATTCCGAGTCCCATTTAATAAATAAACAAGGGGAATGAGGAGGAAAGCGTATGAATAAAGACTCGGTCGTACTGGACGAAGAAAAATTGGCAAGTTACCCACAACAGCCACATGGTGGGAAGTTAGTCGACCGCGTTCTTAAGGGTAAAGAACGTGATGAAGCGATGGAAAAAGCGAAACAGCTGCCAACCATCATGGTAGATCTGGAAGCTGTTATTACGCTTGAAATGATAGCCACTGGTGTGCTGTCTCCGAATGAAGGGTTTATGGTGGAAGAAGATTACAAGTCTGTTCTTACCAATGGCCGCTTGAAAAATGGTGTTATTTGGCCAGTTCCATTGAGTTTTGCACCTATTGGCGATCGGAATGAACAGGTCATTCAAACATTATCCGTTGGAGATGAGGTAGCTCTGGCGGACGAGACAAAAGAACCTGTTGCCATACTTAAGTTAGATGATATCTTTCATTATGATCGGGATTTTCGTGCTTCACATCTTTTTGGAACCACAGACCGCAGCCATCCCGGCGTTGATTCTATTTACCGGCGCATGGGGGATACGGCTTTAGGCGGTCCGATTCAATTGCTGCGCCGCGTACACTGGGGGCCATTCGAAGACATTCGGATGGAACCGAAAGATACATGGAAGCTATTTTATGAAGATAAAAAATTTAATTCCGTTGGTGGTTTTATAACAGGGGCTAACCCGATGCACCGGGGCCATGAGTATATTCATAGAAACGCGTTGGAAGAGTTGGATGGGTTGTTTGTTCAGCCGCTGGTAGAGATGGCCAAACGTGAATACACACGTCATGAGTTCAGGATGTTATCATATCGGAGTGTCCTGGATAACTACTATCCAAAAGAAAGGACGATGCTCGCCCCTTTACGGGTAACATATATTTTTGCCGGCCCGCGGGAAGCGGTTCTGCATGCAATCATTATGAAAAACTATGGCTGTACCCATGCACTTATCGGAAGGGATCATGCAGGCATTGGTGATTTTTATGGTAAATATGAAGCCCATACCATTTTTGATGAATTTACATCAGATGAACTGGGCATTGATATACGTTTGTTCCATGAAGTTTTCTATTGCACGCGCTGTGATCATCCGGCAACAGATCAAACGTGCCCGCACGATGAGCGGTACCGGATTAATATTTCCGGAACAGGTATCAGGGAACTGCTGCGCTATGGCGCTCTGCCACCAAAGGAAATTGTTCGACCGGAATCTGCCCGGATTGCCATGCAAGGCATTCAGCCAAAAGGTGTTGATGAAAATAACCAGGCCGTCAAACCAGTCGGAAAGACCATTAAAAGCATTTTCCCATATTATTTAAGCAGATCCAGGCTTGGCGGACCAAAGCGAAACAAGGAACTTAAGGTGGAAGAACTGACGATTGAAGATTTGGAAACAGCTATTCTGGATGCGCGTGCGAATGCCGATCGGGTTTACAAAGAAATTTTTGAAGAGTTCAGTTATATAACCGACACACTAAGGTCAACACAGCCTGATTGGGTAGCGGATGCACGCGAATCAATCTATAAACAGCAGGAAATGGTTGTTGCATCGCTGGAAGAAAAGGTGGATAAAGCGTCAGAAAAAGCCTCTGATGAATTTATGTATCAGGACAGGGGAGAAGCTGAACGTGAATTACAGGTAGCCAGGAAAATGTTCGACGACATCCCGCCTGCACTGCGGGCCGAAGAAATTAAATACAGAACATGGAATCCGCTGCCGTATGAACGTTATCGAAGTTAAGAAACGGCAAAAGGCTGTTTCACAGTACGGAAGTGGTCGTAACAAAAATAAAATAAATTTACGAAAAGGGATGGCGCAATGCTGTCTCTTTTCTTCGTTTTCTGCATCAGAACTGTCAGTAACAGGCGTTTATTGTTTAATAACCTCCATTTGGGTCAAACTACAGTTTGGAGGTGTTTGAATTGGCTAAAGACAAAAAAGGAATAAATGATGTCAGTGATGAGCAGGCAGTAAGGAAGAATCTTACCAGAAATTATGATCATGAATTCGCCAATGAGCCTTTGACACCGATGGAAAAGGCAAACAACAAGAAGACGAAAAAACGGCAGTAAGGATGAAAGGGAATGGTTAGGCCATTCCTTTTTTAAACATCAGAAATAAGTTCAGATGATGCTAAAACCTTATTGACTCAAGTTTCTGAATCCAACAATATAATCACCCAAACGTTTCCATCATGTCATCATATCCTTCTAATAAGAAAAATTCTTATGAGTGAGAATTTTCATTTATATGGAGGGTAAAGAATGACAGATGGATTGAAACATTTACTATTTCTTTGTTTTGGAGGGATCCTTATGGCTGCCCTTAGTCATCCATTTGTAACAGCAGCTTCTGATCAAAAACCCCAGGCTCCAAAACCTATATTGATAGATGAACAAACAAGCGATTTTTCGGTAACAGGAAAGCCAGGTAACGGCAATAACGAAACGCCCGGAGAGTGGTATGCTGGTGAAACACCGCCAAACCTGATTCCAAACGCACCAGTATTGCTTTTCGTTCCGGGGCTAAATAGTGCTGCCCAAGTATTTTGGGAAGACAATGATATGTACCAAACAGCGTATGACGCCGGTTATCAAACTGCTTTCATCCAATTGTATGATGCCGGGGGAGCATCTGCGGATATGTGGCAAAATGGTGAGTTACTTGCAGCAAAAATACAGGAAATTGCCGCGCATTTTGATGGAAAGTCGATTACGGTTATCGGCCACAGCAAGGGTGGTGTGGATACGCAGGCAGCCCTGACGTATTATGGCGCAGAAGAATACGTCGAAAATGTCATCACATTGTCAAGCCCACATCACGGATCACAGCTGGCTGATTTGGCGTATAGCTCCTGGGCCGGTTGGCTGGCAGATTTGATAGGTTCGCAGGGAGAGGGCACCTATGCGATGCAAATGGGCTATATGGAAAACTTTCGTGATGAAACAGATGAGCGGCCACTGGCATATTACAATCATTATTTCACCCTCGGCGGAAAGAAATGGGGCCCCGTCTTTTCATCTACTTGGTTTGGCGGGACGTATTTATCGCAATTTGGTTCAAATGATGGCGTGGTGACGACAGGAAGCAGCAGGTTGCCTGGCGGTCATGAGATTATGATAGGGGACTGGGACCATTTCACCATTCGGACCGGTGCGACCTTCAGCACATTTGAAGATTATCTGTCGGATACCGGGTTACAATACCATCCAACCACAATACACGATTCGGTAGGCAGTAAACCGGCATTCAATCACTGGATCCATGGCGGTTTACTGCCCGGCGGAAAGACGAAAATGATAAATTTGTCTGTTGAGGAAAACGTGAAAAAGGTGCGTTTGCAGTTGTTGGCTGCAGGAAAGCCTTCAGGGATCACATTAACGGACCCATCCGGAAAAGAAATCGTTCCGGAAGTTAAAAGCAATAAAGTGACAGAAGAATATTTTGCCGGTGCTGTCAGTAACAGACTTGTTATCGAGGAGCCGGATCCCGGACAGTGGCAATTGAACATGGAAGCTGTTCATGATGATGCCTATCTGTTAATGGCAGATTTCCAAACAAAACCAAAACTTTACCAGGCCAAAAAACATATGGAAATGGGTCAGTTAAATTATCATTTAGATATCGACACTTCACAAGTAATAGAAGAATCGTTACAGGCGACATATCATGTAACAGATACAAAAAATCCGTCCAAAACAAAAACATTCTCCGTTAACGGAAGCGCAAATATGTCGCAGCGCATACAACTGAATCAAGCGGATACTGTTTATAATATAACGATCGATATCAGTGGTAAGACAAAAGAAGGGCATCATTTTAAGAGAACTGTGGTGGATTCAGTTTATTATTAGTTTCTTTTGAGACGTGAGTTCCTGCTTTTGGGCAGTCCTTCCCCGAAGATCATTTCAACCAATTTTTAGGATATATCCGCTCAAATGATCTGCGCGTCACCACTTTTTTGGTCAGTAAATACATTAAATAAATTGGATAGATTTCACAAATGATTGGAAAGCTTTTTTTCTTGGACAGTAGAAAGAAAGGGTGACAAGTATGACCTTCTGCCACTTAGAATCAGAAATCGAAAACATTCTATCAGATCTCGATGTTCAAACCGGACTAGTCATCAAAGAAGAAAACGAGACGATCAATATTAATGAAAACATGCAAATGCCCGCAGCTAGTGTTATCAAAATCCCAATAATCATCGAAGTGTTCCGGAAGGCAGATAATGGAGAATTGAACCTGTCTGAAACCATGACCATTCCTGCTGATGCTGTCGTCGGCGGTTCCGGTGTTTTACAGTCGTTATCCGAGCATATTTCAATGTCATTGCTTGATATATTGACGCTGATGATTGTTGTTTCGGATAATACAGCTTCCAATTTGGCGCTTGAGCGGATTGGGATTGAGAATGTGAACAGGTTTTGCCAGCAGATGGGATGTCAAAATACGGAAATCCAGCGCTATTTCATGGATATGAACGCTGCTGAGGCAGGCCTGAACAACGTAACAACAGCGGACGATATGATCAAGATTCTTGAAGAAATTACTTCACCCCGGCTGTTAACCAAAAAATCTGCCGATCGCGTTTTTGAAATTATGACAGCACAGCAGCTGAACTTAAAATTGCCTGCTTACCAAATAAACGATGATATGGTGATTGCCAATAAAACCGGAGAGCTTGCGCGTGCTGATCATGACGTCGGAATCTTTCAATACAATGATCGAAAAGTTTTCGCTGCTGTTTTGATGAATGATGTCAGTGATCATGTTGCAGCCCAGCAGGCCATTGCCCGTGTTGGGAAAGCAATTATGATGTATTTGACCGCGTAAGTATGCGACAGTTTTTCAGTTCTTCAATGACGTGATATGATGATCTATATGAATCTATCGACATGATGGGAGCTGATAATGTGGCTATACTAACGAATGATTGGGCACCGGTCATGGAAAAAGAGTTTCAAAAGGATTATTATTTTCAGCTGCGCACGTTTCTGAAGCAGGAATATGGCAGCACAACGGTTTACCCTGATATGTATGATATTTTTAATGCCCTTCATTATACAGACTATCAAAATACGAAAGTAGTCATTCTTGGGCAAGATCCATACCATGGTCCAAACCAGGCACATGGTTTAAGCTTTTCTGTGAAGCCAGAAGTCAGCGTTCCACCTTCCTTACAAAATATTTACAAGGAACTGCATGATGATCTCGGCATTCCAATCCCTAATCATGGATACCTGGTAGACTGGGCCAAACAAGGCGTTCTTTTGTTAAATACCGTTTTGACAGTCAGGGCCGGACAGCCGACATCCCACAGAGGAAAAGGGTGGGAAAATTTTACGAATGAAGTGATCCGGCAAGTGAATGCCAAAAAAGACCCGGTCGTTTTCATGCTGTGGGGACGCCACGCTCAGGCAAAAGAGGCATTCATTACGGAACCGCACCATCTAATTATTAAATCACCGCATCCAAGCCCATTTTCTGCGCATAAAGGATTCTTTGGCAGCCGTCCTTTTTCACGTGCCAATCGATTTTTGGAAGAAGTCGGGTGTACGCCGATTGACTGGCGTCTGCAGGGGTGAAAATATTCGGTCTTTGGAAAAGTTATTCAACATCCGGGAAACAACTCGTTCCCCGGATGTTGCGTGAACCGTTATATCGCATTTGCGACAATCCCAACACCGGAAGTTGATTTTCTTTTTAGGTAAGTGCAATATTGTATTGATAGATACGTTAAAACGAAAGCGCGTTTGATTGCCGAATGGCGGTACAAAAGGACTGGCCGTGGCTCATAATGTTGTTTGCAACCGGTGACGTGTCGACTGAATTGGTGTTGGCTCGAGCGGGTTGATGGGGCTCTCGCACGATTTGGGTGACGTGCCGCGCGTTTTAATGCTTTTCTCGCACGATTTGGGTCCCGCGCCGCACGTTTTGATACTTTTCTTGTACGATTAGAGTCCCGTGTTGCATGTTTCGTTGTCGCTCTCGTTCGAATATGCTCCTATCAAATATTATATTTTCCGTCCTGTTCTGTAATAACACCATTGTTCAACTCTAAAACAATTTTTCCATCACCGTTACTATTATCAATCAAGATATGCATTTACGATTCACCATTTCCGATAAAATGGCTTTATATCATCATTCAGGAATTCTTCTACCAATTTTCCGCTTTTTTCATATACGATATATGTGTCATTTTCCTTTGCATTAATTCTGGCTCTTTCACCTGTCATCTTTGCCATTTGTCGACCCAGTCATATTTTCCTTTGGCTTCATGGCTTCGCTTTTCTGACATCTGGCACATCCCCTTTTTTTATCAGATTTAAGTCCGATTCTAGAGCATTTTTCTTAGCAGTCTGAATGAAACCATGACACTTTTTCCCCGCCACACACGATTATAGTTATGAACCTTCTCACCTATATAATCGAGTTGCAGGATGAAAAGGTGTCATCAACTACTCAGTATATAAACAAACGGGTAGCAGCAACGAAAGTATCATTTCAAAACTTTCTAAGCGGAGACTGTGCAGGGACAAAACAAACTCACCCCACTGGCTCAGTGACTAATCCCCTCAGCACTGATTCACAAGCGGGAGTGCCTCTTAAAGCAATTCAAGTCCTCTAGAAGGAAAAGTCGTCATGCACCAAATCAACAAAGTGCCTCTTATCCAAAAACCAGACATGATTTGGACTTGCCTTGAATAGCCATTTAGAAAGAGGTCCTGGCAGGGAGGAGAGATGATGCTGCAATTCATAGTAGAGTTGTTTACGAGCGAGCGTATAGCAGAAGATATTTTATCCAATCCAATCACTGAACTTATTTTCATGATTCTATTCATCGCCTTTTTCCTCACACTTGTGATTCATCTAGGGCTATTTGCCAAACTAAAAAAAATCAGAAACTATATCGATACGACCAACCAAATGGATATTGAACCGCTGAACACGATTAAAGCGCAATATGATTGGAGTAGGCAGGAAGAATCGGTCAAACCGGAAACCTTTGTCCAGGAGAAATTTTCCGGTTGGCGCGTATTTAATGTGCCGGTTGTCAATCTGATTAAAATGGTGCAGATGACCGTTTCTGTTTTTATATTGATTGGGGTGCTGGGGACGTTTATCGGCCTGACCATCGCCCTGGGAAGTATTGATGCAACGGGCAGCCAACTGGTTGAGAATATAGCTGCCGTCTTGTCGGGAATTGATGTCGCATTCTATACAAGTATTGCTGGGATGGGGCTGTCCTTGATCATGACGGTGCTTATAAAAGTTTTTAATACGGAATATATGCTGACGGATATCATGTTAAAAGTTGAATCCCATCTGGAAGGAAACGAACAGGACGGGATAAGCCGGTTAATCGATGTGTCAGAAGCCATTAACCATTCCATTCAGCACTTGGAGGAAACGAATCAACAGTCATTGTCAGGGATTGAACATGCCTTCGCAGGTTTTCAGGAATATACAACCGGCCTGCAGCAATCCGCAAAAGATCTGGTGGCATTTAACGATGGGCTTTCCAGCAACCTGCAAGAATTCCAGGAACTGTTCGACCATATGAAAGAGGTGACGGATGGGTTTGGCGAGTCCACGACAAAGCTGAATAATAACTTTGAATCGTTATTTTCCTATTTTAAAAAGATGGATGGCAAAAATGAGCGCATGGTCAAAGCCTTTGAAAATACGTATGAACGCGTTAAGGACGTTTCGCAAGCGCAGATGGATACCCTGAATCATTTCGGGGAATCAGTTGCCGAGTTAAAATCCTTTACGTCGTCCATCATGGCTGAGCAAGAATCCATTCACAGCCAATTTGCGACAATCACGCAGCAAAGTCATGACCTGGCGGAAACAATGGCAGCGCATAATAAGGAATTTAAACAAATATTCGGGACGGATGTGAGTTCCAAATTGACCGGCATCATCTCGCAGATGCGTGAACTATCAAAGGACTTTGACCAAATGAGCGGTCCGA
Source organism: Lentibacillus sp. (assembly GCF_035301925.1). GTDB lineage: Bacteria > Bacillota > Bacilli > Bacillales > Amphibacillaceae > Lentibacillus. The sequence continues at coordinate 17,973 of NZ_DATGTI010000059.1, forward strand.
TCAGCCAACTCCCGCAAGCCCTTGAGGTGATCAATCAGACACAGGCTGAGTATAAATACCTGTTATCCGACCGTTTTGACGAGCTTAAAGAGTTTAACCGAACGTTTAACCATCATCTGAAAGCTCATTCCGAGGAATCGAAGGCATTTGAACGACAAGTGCAAGAAGCGACCCGAACGTATGAGAAACTCGGCATGCAGAATAATCAGCTGATTAATGAGATCAACAATACGATCTCCCAGATGAACAATACGTTCAATCAACGCGAAAACCAAGTCGAAGCAAGTGTTGATGTTTTAAAAAATACGCTCTCCAATTATGTAGCTGGACTGGAAGGGCTTCTGGGAGACAAGCTTGACAAGGTTGCCCGGAACATCAATGACTCCGTGGAAACAACGAATGATGGCATCAAAAAGGAATTCCAGGAAATACGACGTTTATCGGAAGACATTCAGCAAAATAATTCCCGGTATATACAGCAATTCCTTCAGGATCTCAGTAGGGAAATACAAGGGCTGAACCGGCAGTTGAATGGGCCCGGCCAGACCACTCAAAATATGAACGGTGCAGGATTGAGACAGAATGGATACTAAATACCAGCGGCTTTTCAAAAAGGAGCAGGACGAGGGGCAATTTTGGCCATCTTTTACCGACTTGTTGACCATCATTCTATTATGTTTCATTTTAATTTTCATAGCGATGATGATTATTAAATCGTTGCAAATTGAAGAGATGAAAAAGACAATTGATCAGATCATGGGTGTACGGTCCCAGCTGGTGAATGACTTGCAGGCGGAATTCAGCGATTCATCCCTTGGTGTTGAAGTGGATGAGGAGACAGGGGCTATGATTTTTAACACAGAAATTTTATTTAACTATGATGAGTCCGAATTAAAGCCGGATTCCTTTCAGTTTTTGGATGAATTTGTGCCGAAGTATCTGGACATTCTGCTGCAGAGCGGCTATGAAGAATATATTGCGGAAATCATTATCGAAGGCCACACCGATCGCGATGGGAGCTATATGTATAACCTTGAACTCTCACAGGATAGGGCATACAGTGTTGCGGAATACATTCTAAGCAACGATTTTCCATATAAAAATATTCAAGCGCATCTTCAGGAAAAATTAACGGTGAACGGCAAGTCCTATACTGACTTCCGGACGGATGATTCAGGCAATTACAGTGCAGAAAATTCCAGACGCGTGGAATTTAAATTTCGGCTTAAAGATGAGGAAATTCTCGAGAGAACGAGAGAAATTTTGCAGGAATGAATACAAGGAAACAAATGGATAAGTGTCTGCCGCTTGGAACCAGGAAAATAGTTCTGAGCAGCAGACACTAAATCAATTAAGCATAGATTGTGAATTTATCGAGACTGCTGTGCCCCGGCAACAATGCGGTATCACTGTCCCGGGGTTAGAAACATTTAAGAAACCGTAACGTTCCTATACTTCTAATCCTGCAATCCCAAAGCCCCCTGGTCCTGCATGAGTAGAAATCATAGCACCTGCCTGCATCCATTTTACATGTTTGAATCTGTTTTCTTTTGCGATTTCATCCATCTGCTGCATGATACTTTCATCAAGTCCGATCGAGTATTGAAAATAGAGTTGTTCGCGATCAATGTCGTACTGATTTAAATAATCCTGCATAAGTTTTTCCGCAACCGCACTCATTTTCCCGCGATATTTTTTTGTGGAAACAAGTTTCCCTTCAATTAATT
>NZ_DATGTI010000060.1:0-13008 GCF_035301925.1 Lentibacillus sp.
CCGGATTTTGGGCATAATCCGCACAATTAAACGCAATAAATGGTCTGTCTTTGGAATCTCCGGAATTTTCAATCGCCATATTGGACAGCTTTTCTGCCAAATATGTTTTGCCTGTCCCGGTTTCACCTGTCAGTAAAATTGGAAGCGGCCTTACAGGGTATAAAAATGCTGCCATCCCTGTTTCAATAAGTGACTGAAGACTCTCTCCCGCCCCGATGACATTCCGGTCGGCAGGTTCTGTATGATTGGATTGTTTAATGACATATTTCACGGGTTTGCCGGGCCTTTTTACCACGCGATCAGCTTTGACCAGATCATTTAAATAACGGCTGGCGGTCGAGCGATCGATATGCAATGCCGCACCGATGTCCTCAGCACTCGCCCCATCACTGCCGAATTGCTGTAATTGCTGATAAATATCTTTAATTCGACTCATACGCTAATATAACCTCATTTTATTTAAAAGTGGAAAGTTAGATCTCCATAAGTTTATTCTAGCAGGAACCAGCTAATAAAGAGAACTTCAAACATCGGAGCGGTTTTCTCCGATAAATATGACGGAACAAAGGCAACGTTCGCAACGTCATGTTGCAGCGCCTTCGTGACATGCATCCTGCAGTCCGAGCAGAATCGGTCATTTAAGGTCAGTTATCCTAAGTCTTTTGGCGGGTTACTGACCTTTACATGCGGGATAGAACGAAACTTCGGATGGCCATTTCATACGATAGAAGCCTTCTCTCTGACGTTTCACGCTCCTCCCGGCTTGCTTTCGGACGAGAGAAGCATCCTCTCTGACGTTTCGCGCTCCTCCCGGCTCGCTTTCGGACGAGAGAAGACCTCTCTCTGACGTTTCACGCTCCTCCCGGTTCGCTTTCGGACGAGAGAAGCCTCCTATCCAGCGTTCCCCACAACATTCAAGTGCAATGTGGATCAGCTGAGCAGCTTATCCCCCTCAAGTCTAACTTTTCTGCAGGGTTTTTGCCTGATCTGGATAACCGGCAATCACTTCGCTGGTCATTTCCGTAAACAGACCGGTTTCAACAACACCTGTCAGCTGCTTTAATTGCTGGTGCAGTGTCTTTGGATCGTTGATGACACCAAAGTCACAATCCACAATATAATTACCGTTGTCTGAGACGAATGCATCATGACCATCTCGGCGCAAAACCGGCTCGCCATCCAATTCCGCAATCCTTGCTGCCGTCACTTCCCATCCAAACGGCAAAATTTCAACCGGCAGCTTAAAATCTCCCAATTGGGAAACGAGCTTTGACTCATCAACAATGACGATAAACTTCCGGGCCGATGCTGCAATAATTTTTTCCCGAACAAGTGCACCGCCGCCGCCTTTGATCAGGTTCCATTGCGGATCAACCTCGTCAGCGCCGTCAATGGCTACATCCAGTTCCTGTATCTCGGAAAAGTCGGTCAGCGGCACACCGAACTCGTTCGCCCATTCCTGTGTCTGGCGTGATGATGGAATCCCTTTGACATCAAGCCCATTCTGCACACGTTCTCCGAGTTTACGGATCATCCAATAAACGGTCGAACCTGAACCAAGGCCGATGTACATGCCGTTTTCAATATGTTTGACCGACGTCTCTCCTGCCAATTTTTTTGCTTTATCCTGGTTATTCATGCCGGAACAACTCCTTCATCGTTTAGTCGTTTGGTGTCAGTATCAATTCCATTCCATCATTTTCATCGGTCTGCGTCACGTGATATGCTCCCTTGACCCAGTCATTCATCTGGTCATGATACCAGTCGCTTTTAAAATGCCCGGCCTGTCCGGGGCCGACGGTGTGGTAACCTCGCATCAGATTAACCGTATCGATCACAAACCGCCATGATGCGCCATGGTCAACAATCCCTGTTTCGGCGTCATGGCTCGCCGCCATTGGTGTCACGCTGCTGCCGCCGGTCGGGATCGGCTCTTCCCGGTTGAAAAAGAATGCGAGAATCGGGCTGATATCTGACAGTGGATGGTAAAACTGTACCCTATGATAGTCGCCCCACTGCCAATCAGGCATGGTGCTCCCATATTCGTCAACTAACTGATCCAGCGTACTTTCCAATGACGCAGCGAATACTTCCTGCAATCCGCCATTATCCTGGATCCAGACGGAATCATTACCTTTTCGCAACAACTGATCTGTTGTTTGTCCTTTGCCGCCAAATAAATCCATAACCGCTTCTGGAATCTCATCGTCATACAAAAGGCTCTCAATTTCATGCATCCATTGATGGAAAATAAGCGGCTGCGCAGCATCCACTGTGTCTGTATAATCCCACTCCGACAGCAGCTGGAGAGCCGCTTTTTCGTCATCAGAAAGATCAGCTTCACCAAGTACGTCAATAAACATCGGTACAAATTCGCGCGCTTGCAGATTCGTCTGATCCATCTGCAGTGCCTTCATATCTTCAACTGTAAATTTCTCCCCTGCTGCCAGAACTTCAGCAATCCGCTCATACCGGTATGGCTGTGCCCAGACATGGCTGATATGATACGGATATTCCTCTTCCGCGATTTTATTGTTCGCTGTAGCAATAAAGCCTTTTTCAGGATTGATAACAGTCGGCAATTCATCAAACGGGATATAGCCTTGCCATTCATTTTCTGCTTTCCAGCCTTCAAGCGGCAGCAGTGCATCATCTGCATTTTCGTAAACCGGAATGTTGCCGTTTGCTTTATAAGCTATCGTCCCATCTTTAGACGCAAATACAAAATTCTGTGCCGGAGCGAGGAATTTTTCCAGTCCGCGTTCAAATTCTGCCCAATTTGCTGCCTGGTTGATTTCCAAAATCGCTTCCAGTTCGGTTGTCGCCTCCAGCGCCGTCCACCGAAGTGACATGACAGTACCGCCGGCCGTTTCATCCGCAAACTCCGAAATCACAGGCCCGTGCCGTGTTTCCACAACTTGATAGTCGATTGTTTCACCGTCTTTCACTTTAATCGGTTCATCAATCACGTCCGCTTCTTCCCATTCACCTTCATACAAAAATGCATTTGGATTGTCGGGATGCCGTTTTTCCAAATAAAGCTGCTGCACATCCGGGCCTGTATTCGTGACACCCCAGGCAATATCATCATTATGACCGAGGATGATTCCCGGGACCCCGGCAAAAATGACGCCACTGACATTGACTTCCGGCGACGTCAAGTGCATCTGATACCAAATGGATGGTGTTGCCAGTCCCAAATGTGGATCATTGGCCAAAAGCGGCATCCCGGATTTACTTTTTTCACCGCTCACGACCCAGTTGTTACTGCCATTAAATGCATGCGGGATGATGGCATCTTTAAAACTGGCCGCCACATCCACCTCTTCCCCATCAATGATCGCAGGCTTATTTTCCGGATAACTTGGGAACAGTTCATAAGCCTTTTCGTCCGTGAAATGATTTAACGCATAGTAATTGAATGCCTGCCGCTCCCAATGACCACCGAGGTCAAACGCCATGTACTTCCCGATTGTCAGGGAATCAATCGGTGTCCATTCAGCCGGTTCTGACCCCATCAATATGAATTCGACCGGCAGACTGTTATCCGGTTTTGCCTGCTGGATATACGCATTCACCCCGTCTGCGAACCATTGCAATATTTGTTTGCTTTCTTCTGAATAGATTTCATACGACTTCTCCGCCGCACGTCGTAAACCAAGCGCCCGGAAGTATTTATCCTGTTCGACCGCCGCTTCCCCGACAACCTCACTTAATGTACCGGATGCCTGCCTGCGCGACATCTCCATCTGAAACATCCGGCTTTGTGCCTGAATATATCCCTGTGCCATGTATAAATCATGTGCATTTTCCGCCTGTATATGCGGAACCCCGCCTTCATCCGTTATAACTGTAACCTCATTTTCCAATGACGCCAGCTCAATCGTCCCCTCTGTCTGTGCCAGCGACCTGTTGATGTATGCGTTTGCGGAAATGAGCGACAGTATGATAATTGCCGCCAGCACACCAAGAACTATCAGCACAATTTTCTTTTTACTGCGCTTTTTCCTTTCTGGTTCTCCCAAGACCTTCTGCGTTTCCAATTGATGCCCCCCTATAAAGTTATTTTTCTCTATTAACTTATTCTATTTCGAGATTCAACTGTAAAATCCTTCAACCGGTATAAAGAACTATTTACATAAAAAGGATTTAGAATATATTATTGATTTAGAAGCTTTCAATAGTTTTTGTAATCAAAATGCAAATAAATTGTAAGATTACTTTCCATAAAAACGGTAATAAACATTTATGTGAGGAGCGTAATATATGGACGGTGATCCGTATCCTTGACTAAACCTTTTGGGAGTGATTTCACATGAAGGGGATTGTACTTGCAGGTGGAAGCGGCACAAGGCTTGCCCCAAGCACAAATGGGGTCAATAAGCACTTGCTCAATGTCTATGATAAGCCGATGATTTATTATCCGCTATCGGTTCTGATGCTTGGGGGCATCAACGATATTCTGATCATCAGTACGCCGGGGGATATGCCCCGCTTTAAGGAAATGCTCGGTGACGGTTCTGCATTCGGCATCAGGCTGCAATACTTAGAGCAGGAACATCCCAACGGTATCCCTGAAGCCTTCATCCTCGCCGAAGACTTTATCGGCTATGATAATGTCACGTTAATTCTTGGCGATAACATTTTTTATGGCGAGGGATTCACGACACTGTTCAGAAAAGCGCTTCGCGACCATAGAACTGCCACTATTTTTGGCAGCCGGGTGAAAGATCCGGAACGCTTTGGTGTCGTGGAATTTGACGAGAATCAAAAAGTGCTCTCACTCGAAGAAAAACCGGAAGACCCAAAATCCGACTTTGCCGTAGCCGGATTATATATTTATGATTACCGAGCGGCACAGTTTGCCAAGCAGCTGCCCTATTCAGATCGGGGCGAAACGGAAATCACCGATCTGAACAAGGCATATTTAAAAGGCAATCAGCTGGATGTGCAACTCTTGGGGCGCGGCTTTGCCTGGATGGACGCCGGAACACATGAATCCCTGTTTGAAGCATCCGAATTCGTCAAAATAACCCAGCAGCGGCAAGGGTTCAAAATTGCCTGTCTGGAAGAAATCGCTTATTACATGGGTTATATAAGCAAAGAAACCCTTTATCAGAAAGGCGAAGGGATGAAAAAGACCGATTATGGGCAATACTTAATGGAGATTGCCAACCGGAAGCATACGGAACAATATTGGGAAACGATTGACAAAAATCCGATACTGGAGCTGGTGCAGAATGAGTAAATCCCTTCTGGTAACAGGTGGTGCCGGGTTCATTGCCTCCAATTTCATTCATTATATGTTGCAGCAATACCCGGAATACCACATTATTAATATTGATAAATTAACTTATGCCGGGACAGAAATTAATTTACAGGGAGCTGATGCGTCAGAAAACTATCATTTCATTAAGGGTGATATTACCGATGAACAGCTCATCAATGATATTTTCACAGAATATGATATTGACGGTGTCATCCATTTCGCCGCTGAATCACATGTTGACCGTTCCATCAAAGATGCCAAAGCATTCATTGAATCAAATATAATGGGGACCAGTGTGCTTCTGCAGGCTGCACGCGATGCCTGGAATAAGAAAGGGAAACTGGCAGAACGACGTTTTCATCACATTTCCACTGACGAAGTATACGGTTCACTGGACCTTGAAACGGACGCAAAATTTAATGAACAAACGCCGTATGACCCACGCAATCCTTACAGCGCATCAAAGGCCGGTGCTGACATGCTTGTCAAAAGTTTTGGCCAGACATACGGCATGAACATTGTCATCTCCAGCAGCTCCAATAATTATGGACCGCGGCAGCATCCGGAAAAACTGATTCCGACAGTCATTTCAACCGCACTGCAAGGCAAACCAATCCCGCTTTACGGTGATGGAAAAAATGTGCGTGACTGGCTTTATGTTGACGATCACTGCCGAGCAATTGATCTGATTTTTCACCATGGCAATGCATTGGAAAAATACAACGTCGGCGGCAGCAATGAGAAGTCGAATATCGAACTGGCGATGATAATATGTGATATGCTTGATCACTTAAAGCCTGAACGGCAGCACAGTCATAAAGAACTGATTACATTTATCGGGGACCGAAAAGGCCATGACCGCCGATACGCGGTTGACGACCGTAAAATAAGACATACATTGGGCTGGAAACCTCTTACATCGTTTGAAACAGGACTTCATCACACAGTGGAATGGTATGTCGACCAATGGCAAAAGGCAGTCCTTTGATTTCCGTTGTTGTCCCAGTCTACGGCTGCAGACGCTGCCTGAAAGAACTGTGCAGCCGTACCATCACAACAATCGAATCGATTCCAGCCGATGTAGAAATTATTTTAGTGAATGATGCCAGCCCTGATCATGCATGGGAGACGATTAAAGAACTGAACAAGCAGGACAGTCGGATTAAAGGCATTGATTTTGCCCGCAATTTCGGGCAGCATCATGCCATAACGGCCGGCCTCGATTATGCAGCGGGCGACTGGGTGGTCGTCATGGATTGTGACCTGCAGGACCGTCCCGAGGAAATTTTGACATTGTATGAAAAAGCACAAGTCGGGTATGAAGTCGTTTTTGGAAATCGCGTGCAACGTCAGGATAATTGGTTCAAACGTAAAACATCGCAGGCTTTTTATCGTGTTTATGACTATTTAAGCGGCAGAACTTCCGATCACACCATCGCCAATTTCAGCATCAGTCAAAGGAAAGTTGTCCTTGCGTATCGGCAAATGCGTGAACAAAACCGTTTCTTCCCGCTGTTTATACAATGGATGGGCTACAAAACAGGTTCCGTACCGGTCAAACATAATGCCAGAAAGGAAGGCAAAACGTCCTATAATCTGACAAAACTCATCACACTGGCAACCGATGCCGTCATTTCCCAGTCCAATAAACCGCTTAGAATGTCCATACAATTCGGCTTTTTATTGGCCTTGGGATCCTTTCTGTATGGTCTTTATTTGTTTGTAAGATATTTCTTTCTGGCTCAGCCTGTACAAGGATGGACCAGTGTGATGGTATCCATCTATTTTATCGGGGGGCTGATATTTTTTAATTTTGGCATCCTCGGCCTTTATATCGGAAAAGTTTTTAATGAAACAAAGGGCAGACCATTATATTTGATCCGTGAAACGACCGAAGACAATGACGAAGAGAGGGGATAACATGAACCATTTACGGGAAACTCCCTGGGATAAGCGAAATTTTAACATCAACACATATGAACTGACGAGTACAGCTGAAGAAGCGCTCCGGGCAACAGATCAACATGAAGGTCACTACACATTAAAAGTGAGACCGCTTGAAAACCCCGAACCATTTCTCCGGCATGGTTTTTACTATGTGGATACATTGATTGAACCGGTTTGCAAGAAAGCTGACCTGACCATATTTGAAGAAGATGGGATTACGCTTTCCCGTGGCTATGACCGCGATGCAATTCTGGAAATTGCTGAAGAAGTATTCACACATGGACGTTTCCATCGTGATTTCAACATTCCGAACTGGATGGCTGATAAACGATACATGAACTGGGTGAACGATTTACTGAATAGCGGGAAGATTATCGCATTGAAATATGGCAGCGATACAGCCGGCTTTTATGGTTTTGACAAAGATAAAGTCTTGCTGCTCGGGATACATAAGGATTATCGCAGCAGAGGGCTCGCTAAAGCCTTTACCAGCTTGGCGTGCCAGGAACAGTTTCAGTCCGGATATGACGAACTGAAAACCTCCATATCAGCCGCCAATGTCACGTCATTAAACCTGTTTTACGCGCTGGGTTTCCGCCTGCACAGCACAGTGGATGTCTATCATAAACTCAATGGTGAGGTAGGGTAATGGGATACCTTTATATTATTGGAACCATCATCTTCACCGTCTATGGACAACTCGTCTTAAAATGGCAAGTCGATCAGGCAGGATCACTGCCGGGAGCATTATGGGAAAAACTAGTTTTTCTATTGCAGCTTTTACTGAACCCATGGATTATCTCCGGGTTCTTGTCTGCGTTTTTGGCTGCTTTATGCTGGATGGCGGCGATGACGAAATTTAATATCAGTTTTGCTTACCCATTCATGAGCCTTTCGTTCGTCCTCGTGTTCCTGCTGTCTGCCGTCTTGTTTGGGGATCCGGTAACCATCCATAAGGTTGTGGGGCTTGCTTTGGTTGTTGCCGGACTCGTTGTAACCAGTCAATCAATGTGAGGTGATTTTCGTGATACCCTTTAATCAACCATGTCATATCGGAAAAGAAGAAACTGCCATAAAAGAAGCGATCCGTAACCAAAAACTTTCCGGCAACGGGGCATTCGGCAAAAAATGCACCACCTGGCTGGAAAACCATCTCGGCTGCGAGCGGGCGATTTTGACCCCGTCCTGCACCGCCGCATTGGAAATGGCCGCACTTTTGACCGAATCAGGACCGGAAGATGAAATCATTATGCCCTCCTATACGTTTGTCTCGACAGCCAATGCATTTGTATTGCGAGGTGCGGCCATCCGGTTCGTCGATGTTGAGCCGGAAACTATGAACATAGCGCCTGAGGCCATTGAAGCGGCCATCACCGAACATACAAAAGCCATCGTCGTTGTCCACTATGCCGGCGTCGGCTGTGATATGGATCAGGTAATGGCTATTGCTGAACGTCATGGCTTGTGGGTCGTTGAAGATGCCGCCCAGGCGCTGACGAGTACATATAATGGAAAACCGCTCGGCACCTTTGGCCACTTCAGCACGTTCAGTTTTCACGAAACAAAAAACATTACATGCGGTGAAGGCGGCGCATTGATCGTCAACCAACCGGATGCTGTTGAGCGGGCTGAGATCCTTCAGGAGAAAGGAACAGACCGGAAGCAATTTGTCAAAGGAATGGTTGACAAATATTCATGGCGTGATATCGGCTCGTCCTATCTGCTAAGTGAATTGAATGCAGCCTATCTGTCTGTCCAGCTGGAACATGCCGAAGAGATCATGGCAGACCGAATCGGGACGTGGCAGCGATATTATGACAGGCTGCGGGACGTCGAGGCCATTTCATTACCTTATGTCCCGGACAATTGCACACATAACGCCCATATGTTTTATTTGAAAACAGACCGGCGTGACGATTTAATCGATTATTTGAAAGAGCAAGCTATTATGGCGGTCACCCATTACGTCCCGCTTCATTCATCCCAAGCAGGTCAAACATTCGGTCGATTCGCCGGTCGTGATGTTTACACAACAGCTGAAAGTGAAAAACTCATCCGTCTGCCTTTATATTTTGGCATGGAAGAAAAGGATGTCGATTATGTCATCAGCCATATCAAACGTTTTTTCGAACACTAAACATATCCTGATTGCCTGTCTGGTTATCGCTGTTTATCTGTCACCCTATTATATTCTGGGTGAAGACACACATATCCGTTTGCACGATAACCTGGATTCAAATATTGTCTGGTACAAACTGCTGGCAGAAAGCGGTCAATTTTTTTCCATATCCGAACTGCCCAACGTCATTAATGGGCTCCCCCGCAGTACACTTGCCACACCATTTGACATCATGGTGTGGTTCTATGTGCTGTTTGAGCCAATGACCGCCTATACAATCGGGCAGACGATTATGCGGTTTGCCGGATTTTTTGGGATGTATTTGCTCCTGAGACGTTTCATCGGTTCAAAATGGATCGTCACGGGGGTTGCGCTGGTCTTTGCCATCCTCCCTTTTTGGCCATCAGGGCTCCTTTCGATTGCCGGGTTGCCGTTGGCGCTCTATTTATTCCTGTCAATCAGGGAAAACCGCTGGCAGGCGCCCTGGTATCATTGGTTCGTGTTAATGCTGATCCCGTTTTTCTCAAACTTTATATTGACGTTTGTATTTTTCCTCGGGCTAATGGGCGTTGTTTGGCTGGTTGACTGGATCCGTTTCAAAAAAAGCAACTGGGCATTTTTAACGGCCATTGCCGGCATGACAAGTATCTACTTAATCAAAAATTACATGCTGATTTATGCCATGTTTATCAACGAAGGCTTTACGTCTCACCGTGAAGATCTTGATCTGGGGCATAACACTCTCTCGGGGACCATCAGCCTGTTTTTCGAAAATTTTCTGACCGGGCACACCCATGACATGGCCGTACATACATCGATCATCCTGCCAGTCATCGGATTGGCGCTGGTCGTGGCCGCTTACCGGCGCATCAAACCTAAATTACTCATCGGCCTGGTCCTGTTCAATGCAGCCCTGTCATTGTGGTATGCGTTCTGGTACTGGGAAGGCTGGCGTATTGTGAAAGATAATGTGATGATTGCCAATACATTCAATTTCAGCCGGATCCATTTTTTAGACCCGATGATCTGGTACATCGCTTTTGGCCTCGCACTGTGGTTGTTATGGAAGCATATGCGGTTCGGCAAAGCCGCTGTCACCATTCTGATCATCGCCCAGCTCTTGAATGTGTTTGGGCTGAACGAAGAATTAAAGTACGGACGGATCGGCACTCCGACATTTGCCGAGTTTTATTCGGAGGAGCTGTTTGATTCAATTGAAGCCTATATTGGAAAGGATCAGTCCGATTACCGTGTTGTCAGCATCGGGCTCCACCCGACCATCGCACAATACAACGGGTTTTATACATTGGACACGTACAACAACAGCTACCCGCTGGAATATAAATACAAATTCAGAAAAATTATCGCACCGGAACTGGCGAAAAATGATACGATAAAAAATTACTTTGATACGTGGGGCGGCCGTTTGTACATGTACACAGACAAGCTGGGAAAAGATGATGACGTAACGAAAAATCGTGATGTTGTCCTCGACAACCTGGATATTAACACGGCAGCGCTGGCAGACTTGGGCGGTGACTATATATTTTCCGCCGTTCCGATTGAAAATCACCGCGAAAATGACCTGGCGTATGAGCGCAGTTTCGAGAACAGTCAATCGCCGTGGAAAATTTATCTGTATCGTGTTGACATCCAGCGTTCAGCTTGACATAGCAGGGGAATTTGCTTGCAGACGCCCCCTGCTATTTTTGATGGCATTTATGAGAGTTTCGGGTTATAAGTGGCTGTCATTGGTCGGAATTTATAGTGAAGAGACCTCATTGAGCGTACGAGTGACCAGACTTGAGCGGAAAGCCAGCGGACGGTTCTCCATAGTGGAAATGAGTGACCAAACTCCACCGGAAAACGCGCTAAACAGCCTTCATCACATTGGTGAAGGTCAATTTTCAGTTATTTCTTATAGTCCCAAAGTATCTTCCACTCCCCATCAACTTCGGTCACAAATACATTTTGCACCAGGCTGAAATTCCCGTATTCTCCTTTGAACACTTGTGTTACAGGCACCTGATAAACAATATCAATGGGCTCCGCATCGTTTTCCATTGACCACTCTTTGATTTCTGTTACCTGCCCGACAGTATATGTGAATGTTGTAACACCGAAATGATCCATAAACACATGGGCACGGTCCTGCATATAGTCAACTTTGTCAAATTTTTCTTTCATGAGCGGATGAAACATCTCCCACGAATCAGAAAAATCAGCATCCTGCTCATACGCATAAAACGCTATTACCGCTTCAGCTGCTTGTTCTTCCGATGACTTGTAAAAGAGCAAAAATAATACCGCAACGGCGAATAACACGATGAGAATCACCACTATTTTCCGCATCGGATCCCTCCCGCAAGACCGCTAATATCATTTTATTACTGGAAAGGACAAATCATGTGAAACTTCATCCAATTGGCTAATCGACTGATGTTGTCACAAATGCCGCTGAAGTTCACAATTTTTTCGCTGAAGTTGTCACAATTGGCATACCGGAAACGATCCGCAGTTAGTCCCCACGACCAAAGAAACCATTGTCATCATAATTGGCTTCATGAATGTCCGTTTGTTAAAGCGGGACAAAGTACTGACATCAACAACTGAAACCTTATCACTGCAAAATATAAACTTATCACTTTATATAAGTATTTAATATCAATTTTATGATGTTGAATAATTTATTTTTATCACTAAATGTTCTATCATAATAAGTGAAAGGAGGTTAGAAACTTCCTTTCTGATGCCTCTTAGTGGCCACTGAGGTTTCATAAAGTGAAACTTCACTTTGGAGGTGACTTACATGTCAAACGAAAGAACAATGGTTGAACAGCTTGCCGGATGGGCGTACAATGCCGACTGGAATAAGCTGTCCGATGAAGCAAAAGAAGCACTTAAAGGACGTGTGCTGGATTCCATCGGTGTTGCCATTGGTGCGCTTGCCGGTGAACCGGTCCAAAACATTCGCCGGATGACAGAGGATCTCGGCGGTGAGCCGCTTGTAACACTTATCGGCGGTGGCAGGACATCACCGGATAACGCTGCATTTTATAATGGAGCTGCAGTACGTTATCTTGACTTCAATGACTCCTATCTCGCAAAAGAAGAAACGGGACATCCATCCGATAATATCGCACCGGTGCTCGCAGCTGCCGAGTATGCCGATGCAGATGGAAAAGACTTTTTACTGGCACTGGCGATTGCCTATCAAGTGCAGTGCCGTCTCTCGGATATTGCACCAGTGCGAAAACACGGGTTTGATCATACCGTTCAGGGCGCATACGGTGCGGCAGCCGGAGTGGCACGTGCCATGGGACTCGACAGCAGTCAAATAGCCAACGCGATTGCAATTGCAGGCACCGGCTATAATTCTCTCAGAGTGACACGCACCGGCGAGCTGTCAAACTGGAAAGGGCTCGCCTATCCGAACACGGCGATGGGTGCAGTCCATGCAACACTGCTTGCCAAATACGGCATCACCGGTCCGCGTGAAGTGTTTGAAGGTAACAAAGGATTCATGGACTCGATTGCAGACGGATTTGCCATTGATTGGGAAAAAGAAGATCTCGAACGCGTCACCGATACGATCATCAAACGCTTCAATGCCGAAATTCATTCACAATCATCCATTGAAGGGCTGCTTGAACTGCGTGACCGTGAAAATATT
>NZ_DATGTI010000061.1:0-3626 GCF_035301925.1 Lentibacillus sp.
AATATGACCACCTCCGGTTATTCCTGTAATTTCCCCCATGATTTCATTTAACTTTTCAATAATCGTGTTGATAAAATTAAAATCATAAGCGAAATCCAAGGAAAAAAGCATAAATTTGGTCATAAGAATGTTCATATCAAACGCTATATTTGCAATATAATTGAACATTTCGTTCATTTTTTGGGTTATTTCATTTGAGTCTAGAAACCAAAGGTTGCCTGTTACTTTGTCCATAAAACCTTCTTTTTCATCAAAATCTTTCGGAACGGCATCCAAATGATAATAAGACTCACCGTCTTCCTTAAAATCTCCTAATTGTTCATTCCCTTCATCTGACTGTTTATCAGCAGCTTTAATTGGCTCAGCAGCACCAATCCCTAATAATACTAGTATCATCACTACTATTGATATCCGTTTTAAGATTGATTTCCTCATTTGAGCGTAAAAAAATAACCCCTTTTGACAAGGGATTATCTTCAGTACTATGCCTCCTTTCTTATTCAGTTTCACTATAAGGGTGAACAACTGTACCAGACTCTTTGTTCTCAATCTGATCAGGCAGGCTGCCATTCACAAATTGATTGATTTCCCACTCTCCTGCTTCATTTTGGGTCATACTGATAAAGTTACCATCACCATCTTCAAATTCATAACCTCTCCAGGGTTTTACATAATAAATAACCTCTTGAGAATCCTCGCTATAAACAGAATCGTAGCGACGAATTTCGTATTCATCATTCAATTCATCAAAGTCCTTGAATTGGTCGGAATACTTATCTTTGTAATTTTGATAATTCTCCTTTTGAATCATATCCTGTGCATGAAGCGTACTACCATCGTCTTTCACAATCTCGGTTACGTATGTTTCGTTTTCAAGTTTATCCTGCCCTTCCGGCGAAAGCATTGAATAGACCTTTGGAATATTTAACTCAAAGCCCGCTTGATAAAATTCCTGCACAATTTTGTCGGTTTCTTTAAACACTTCAGCATTTTCTTTCTCTTCCGGGCTCGCATCACTGTTGGAAGAACAGCCTACAACCAATAGTAAGCTAACAACCATTAAAAACGACCCCATCAATTTCCTGTTCAATCTACTCACCCCTTCGTCAGTTTAGGAAGTCTGCCTAAACTCCCTCTCGCGTTCTTCCTCGGTCGACGTTGACGAGTCAAAGGCATCTAACAGATCTTTAAATACCGGATTGACATGGATAACAGCTGAGCGACCAAATATATCCTGGAATAGCGCATCCCCACGCCCGAGATTTTTTAGTGTATCGATATTTTCTTCGGTTTGCGGCAAGTTAAAGTAATTTAACATCTCTTGGGCTTCCTCGGTCTTACGTAAGCCAAAACTGAATTTCATACCCATATTGGCGACTTCTTTTCCATGGTCAGACGCATTTTGCGAGCCTTTAATCAGTGTCGTGTTGTAATAACGCCCCATTCGTACAATAAAATCCATCAATTCGGATCCAATTGCGCTTCGTTCAATCGCGCTGGCCTCATCCTGCAGAATAAACTTGTGACGCATGCGGTCCTGATTAAACATATACTGTTTAGTGAATGCGGTTAAAGAGATCATGATGGCCTCAGAAATTTTGTGCTGCGGTCGTAATGTCTTTGCTTCACTGCTCGGCAGATTTAAGTTTTGAACCATCAACACCTGAATCGGTACGCCCGTTTTTAACACTTTATACGCCTGTCCGACTTCACCAAACAGCAATTTGGCCAATTGATTACGTCGTAACGTTTCAAGCGTACTCTTTAATTTTTCAACGGATGCATAACGAACGGATGTCATTTTATCCTTTTCATGTTCATAAAGGTTTTGCAGGTGCGTCATCACAGCACCAATACAAGGATCTTCCTGTTTTGATACGGCTTCAATCGCCTCACTTAATAGCGTATACGCATCATCATCAATCTCCACATTTACCAAGTGGGACAGGATATCCATGCAAATGTCTTTTCCTTCTTCAAGGTTCGTGCTTGTTCGAAATGGATCCAGAGAACCAGCATCCCGTTCATCACGTCCCATTTCCCAGACGGATATGGATTCTTTTGGAATATAAGGAAGTCCGTTCAACCATCCTTTACGATCACCTTTTGGGTCGATAATCAATCCCTGTGAGCCCGTTAAGGTTGCAAGATAAACAAACAGATTCATAAGAAACGATTTCCCTTTACCGGTCATGCCGGCCACAAGTACCGAAATGGAATCAAAAACATTATTTAAATTGTCATAAGCTTTAGCTGCAAGATCCGGTTTAATGAATACCGGCTTTTGAAACTGTTTCGTATACCCGATATAAAATCCGCGATTATCACCGATGTTGGTGGTCGCTCCAAACATCATGCCAGCTAAAATATTAGGCGACACATGCATTTGATAATCGTTCATAAAGGATTTGGAACCGGGTATGGTTTCCATCATCAGATTCAATTGCTCCCCGTATGGCGGGAGAACAGATAATCCAAACCGGGACAATTCATCGGTTAATTGTTCCACACGGGTGTTTAACGTTTTCTTATCTTTGGCGCTCACTTTAAAAACAAACGAACAGCTATAGGCCGGCTGTCCTGTCTGTTTAAAGTAATTTTCCATTTGAACAGCGCCTTTTTCCGATTCATTGACACTTAGATCCACGTTCTCATTCCCTTTTGCTGCTTCCTGCTTTTGATCTTTAAATTCCAACCGGGCATTACTGAGTTTCTTGCGTATCGATCTGTTCGACTGATAGTTTGCGCGAATGGAAACACTGACCGGAAAAGGCATTCGGGATTGAAGATGATACAACCACTCAAAACCGGGATGCATACTTATATCCTCCATGTTACTGCAAATCACGTATTGAGTATATAGTTCTTCTATTTCATTATTGATGATTTTACTTGCTAGTAATGTTTTCGGACCGACTTCTTCAATGTTAGCATTTTGCAAATCAACAAATGCTTTTTCTTTTGGCCGAACGGCTTCGTGTGTTTGCTTTTTAGCATCTTCCCCTTCCACCTTATAGCCGGACCCGAAATTTTCCCGGTACTGCACATCCTGATTGGAAGTGGAAACGGAATATGCTTTTTCGGCTAGGTAAATGATTTCAGATGCTGTCGCAGGCTTCACCATAGACGAAAACCCATTAATCATATTTCCAATTAAACTTTCGGCCTGCTCCTGATATGCTCGAATAACCTCAAATGGAATATCATAAGGGTCTAAACCTACCGCATGATAAATCGGAGAGTTTAATCCCTGCAGGAAGTTTTTCATCTGGTAAATGGCCGTGTTTCCCATGTTCAGGGATTGTATTTGGTTTTGGGCCGGGTCTAACTGGACACCCAGATAATGCACATATTCACCGGACTCGTTGATGGTACGTTGTTGGTTCAATTGGCTCTCCACTTGCTGCATAAAATGAAGACCGTTTCGTTTTAATGGGTATTCCAATCGATCCATTTCCTGTTTTGTCTGGTTCATGATACCACTGATATTCATCGGTGTAGGATCAATGATAAAGTGCAAATCATGACCATTATTGGCTAAAAATCCCAATTGCTGCTGGAATGGTTTTATTTTATCATCGAAATCCAAAAAGTCATACCCGAACCCTTCAATCCGATAATAGGCC
>NZ_DATGTI010000062.1:0-13990 GCF_035301925.1 Lentibacillus sp.
AGATTATAGGTAATATACTGGCCTTTTTTTTGGGCTGCTGCAAACCAGGTATAGGTTGATAAATCACCATCTAAAAGATTAAATGGGTCTGATTCGTGAAGCTCCACATTTTTGTCCGCAACCGACTTAGGCTCTACCTCGTTCGACTCTACAGTAAACATATCCAATCTGAATTCAATTGGTTCGGCAGTTTTATTTACCAGTCGTACATACCTTGCATCAGAAGGTTTGCTGGGATCCTCAACTTTTTCCCATTCAATTCCGTTTAGAGAAGTTTCCAGTGTCAATCCATCCGCTGCCGTTGCCTCAATATTGGACAGATCCTTGATCCGGCTTAATTTTAAGCCAATGTACTCATTTCTCTCCAATTCCACGTTAATGGCACCATCAATTGTTGTAACAGCAGGCTTCTCAGTTATGGACAGATCTTCATAATCAGCCACATTTGTAAACAGGTGAGCCTCGGATTCGCTGAAATTGACATCCAACAGCTCTTCAACACTTTGGGTTACCTTCTCCTCCAAATGATCTGTAAACGGCTGCAGCCTCTTTTGGGCAGGCTTCGCTTTCATGGTTCCATCTAATAATGGCCGGTCATAATTAAGGCTTTGATTCCGTAGTGTCGATGCTTTCATTAGTGTGTTCCATGCTTCTTCTTTATTGCCATCCTCAGCTGCAAGGGCCGCCTTTATAAATTTCTTATCTGCAAGCACCATATCATGCAATGCCTTAACAAATGGCTCCAATTCTTCCTTGAGGTTTTCATTGTTCGTCTTAGCCATGAATCCATCCGCTGCGTCCGCGATCTTCTGGAATTCATCCATTACTTCCGGGGCAATGTCTTTTAATGATTTCCCATTATCCAGCTTTTCGGTTATCGCATTCAGCAGTTCCTTAATATTTTCACTTTCAGACAGCCTTAACCCATCCGGATATGCATCAGACATGTGTTTCGCAAGTTCGTGCAGTTCTTCTGCAGCGTCTGGCTCGATATACTTAAAACTGTCTTCCCAGCTCTTTTGCGCATTGAAATCAACGGTATTCCATGCGTAATCCGCAATGGCGAACAGGGCTATTTTTGATGCTTCTGCTTCCTGCATTGGATTTGTGACAACACCGGCAAGGTTTTCGATACCAGTCTCCAGCATTTCACCTTTACCAAGAAAGACTCTTTGCATATCCACATCGTTTACCGGCCAATTCAGCCAAAATAGTGGGTCTCTTCGTTCTGTGTCATCATTGCTTCTGTTTTTAAATACATCGATAGTATCTTGAGTTACTGGTGCACAGGTGGTTGATCCTGTCCAAAAAATATGGATATCTTCGTCAAATCCTTCTTCATATGCGTTTAACTCTTCTGGGTTCCAGGCCCAACCTGAGTTATAGCTTGCAGGGGTAAAGAGCGTATCTCGCACATCTCCCTTTTCATCAGCCCATTCGGAGATAGCGTTCATCAGTTGAACGACATATTCATGCGGCAGACTCCCAACGTCGTCACCATTTACACCAAATTGGCGCACACCTACATCGTATAACTGTTCGAACTTTGCAAGCAGTTTTTCTGTATTTTCTTCCAGAACGGCCATTGCCGCGTCCTCGCCTTCTTCTCTTGCAAGGTTCGCAACGTCACCTAATGGGGAAATTGTCCAGATAAATCGCGTTTTCGTT
Organism: Lentibacillus sp.; assembly: GCF_035301925.1. Classification (GTDB taxonomy): domain Bacteria; phylum Bacillota; class Bacilli; order Bacillales; family Amphibacillaceae; genus Lentibacillus. The sequence goes on from NZ_DATGTI010000062.1 coordinate 1,669, forward strand.
TCTTCTCCGACCTCAGCCAATTCCTCTAATTCTTCCAATTTATCTTCCGGATACAGCTTGTCCCAATTTTCCCGGTGGTAAGGGTCATCCTTTGGCGCAAATACGTACGCATTCATTTTAAAGTTGCCGCCAAACTTCATGAGGGATTTTCTATCTTCATTACTCCAGGGAATGCCATAGTACCCTTCAATAAACCCTCTAACTTCGGTATTTGCAAAATCTTTGACATGCATATTGCGGATTACTTTTTGCGGACTTTGTGCCAGAATTGCTTCCAGTGTAACGACCCCATAATAACTGGCATCTGTATGCTTTCCTAAAATCACGATGTTGTTATCGTTAATATCCAATTGATAGGCATCTATTTTGTCGAAATCCATCCCCTGGCTGTCCACATTTTCAGCAGCATAGTCATCAACGGGACCATCCGACCCTTTTGTACCTACCATTAAATTTATTTTATCGTTCGATGGCTCATTGACAACAGATGGCGCTTCCAACCCATTTTCCGTGAATGCTTTCTCTACCTTCCTCCTGGTAGCGTCATCAATGGTATCGTCGTAGATAACCTGAACCCCTTTGTTAAGTGAAAGCATCCCATTACCATATTCCACGCTATGGGGCGTCGGATAAATTTCGTATTCTTTTACAGGGCTTTTGCCTTCAGCGCTTACAGCTGGTCCAAACACGCCTGAGACTGTGCTAAATAGCATGACAACTATAATCATTAAAGAGAAGCCTAATCGTTGTTTCATCTTAATTACCCCTTCCTTTCCCGTTTTTGTACAACCGGCTTACAAAAAAGAAAAACTTACTTACACCTCCCTGCAGATTTGCTTGTTGGAATACTGAACCCGAGATCTCGTGGCGCCGAACGGATTTGCTGTCAGGGTGTTGGGGCAAATTGCTGTTTGATCGTCGGTTTTTCTGATCGTTACTGTTCACACTTAACCAGATCCCGTTACTCCAGGTAAAAATAAAAGGCATGGCGATAATAATGGATTACGGGCCCCCTCATCCATTCAAATTAACACCATGCCTGATCGCGTCAGTAACATATGATTCAATATTCCAACAACTTCATTCTATCACGGGGTCTATCAAGGTCAATAGAACTGAAGGCGTATTCAAAAAACAGTATCTTGTGACCGGGTATTTATGCTTATAAAAATAATAGACCTCTATTATTTTAGTATATTGGTCGGTGATAACATTTACTAAGCACTTTCAACCAATTATGATGACGATAAAGATATGTACTATTGGATACTTCCATTGAGGGTTTTTAAGTTAACTGGTGACCGATGAAAGCGATAGCGGAAGTAGATCCAAATTAATAATCGGGCAGCGCCCCAGTAGTATAAACTGTAAAAGCATAATTGCATTGACCCTTAAATATTATCCCGGTACCTGATAGTCAGCCGCTGTGTTCTCATCTCCTCTGCCTGCTCATTCAATTTTGTGACGGTTTTATTGATTTGCTGGTTGACATCCTCTATTAGATCCAGATTTTGACGCTTTAATTTGTTCGTTTCCTCCACCATCGACTCGACGATTTCCCCTTCTTGATCTTCATTAACAATAATGTCATCAACAAGCTTGAAAAAGTCCGTGTCGCATTCATTAATTTTCTCAGAATATCGTTTAAGAACCCCCTTCTTATCGGAAAAATCTTCACTATCCAACAGCTGTTCAGTAACCGTTATAGAATGATGATCTCCTTTCATTTTAAACACCCTCCACTACATCAAATAAGGCTGCAATATTTTCTTCCTCGTCAAACAAAGTCTCAATGGACGATCGATAGTTTTCGAGATAAGTATGGCCTTTTTCCACGCTTTCATTTAAAAGGCTGATCTTGTCATCCATATTGGTATGATTGAACGGATCAAATTCTTCATGCACATTGATGCCTGTGATTGATTTATCCAGTCTGGCAAAATACACATGTTTTCTGAGCAGGTAGGTATACGTGCTGGGGCTTGCTTCCATGTCGTAAATTTGATTCATGACCTTTTTCCGTTCCGTCTTATAGCATTGCATAATTTCCCGATCAATAGCAGTCTGCAGTCGTTTAATCTCCGTTGATTTGTCTTCAAGTACACTTTTCCCTTCATCGTACATGCGCAGCGTGGCTGAAATATTTACCCGGATTTCTCCTTTTCCTTTGGTGGACGTGAGAATCATATCCGTACCCAAGTAGGATTTATTCCCTTTATTCATCGATTCCAATATACCTGTGATACCATGCCCGCTTCCGATCATTTGCAGAAGATCCCGAAATGCCTCTGTGTTCAGTTTATCGAGGCTCTCCTGGATAGCTCGAGCATGAATGAAACCTTGCCATAATGCATCCGCATCATTTATAACCGGCGGAAAAATACTGAGCATGTCACGACTCTCTGCCATACCTGAGATGGATTCCTGTATTCCCTCCAACTCCGACTGAATATTCGTTAGTTCAGTCACAATCAGCTGCTTTTGATCGGAATTGATATAGCCGGCATGGACAAACCGCTGGAAAATCGCATCGGCGTTTGTTGTGACCGTTTTGATTTGTGAAAGCAGCTTGGGCAGCTTATCGTTCACGTCCCTGACCATCTCATCAAATTCATCTGTTATGTATGCCTGGCCAAAGTTTCCAATCCCATCATTAAAAATAGACATATTCACACCCGTTAACGCCTGAATGGCAGCATCCGACCCGCCTTGATTAGAAGCAGTCGTATATTGGATGGCAAGTTCCTGAAGATCCTTTACGACGTCATCCGGAATATCATCCATGATGGAACGCAGCCCGGGATAATCTGTATTCGTGTCCACCATTTGCACGTCTCCGAGTGTAAAGAACCCGCGTACACCACTTACAGCATAAAGCGGATCATCTTCGGAAATGATTTGGTGGATGTTTTGGGATTTGTCTTTGTAGTAATTTTGGGCGAATGCTTTTAATCTATCTGGGTTGAGATTATAAATTTCGTCCCTTGAAGTGAGCGAAAATTCATTGGATACAGCTTGCCTAAACTCCCTGTCGTTACTATAAATTTGGTAAAAATTGCTCTGTGCTCCGTTTACACTATATATTTTGTCAAAAGTATTATTATATAATAAATTAGCAGTTGTATTATTATTGTGAGCCAATGAATGGGCTAGTCCGGTAACAGTAGTGGAGTCACTCACTCCAAAATGTTTTTTTGCCCCCTGTGTAAACAGTCTGGTTGCCTCCGCTTGACTAGCGTCCTGTCCAGCTAACATTGCCTTTATATTGTATTTCCAATCGTTTGCATCCTGAGTGCCCTGTGATATAACATATACTTCATCTATATTGTTTTCTTCTGATTGGAAGTGAATCGCTGTACCATCATAACCTGATTCATTACCAATATTTAACTCTTGTGATGTAACAATGTCAATGTCAGTATCCAATGGTTGTCTGTTTTCTTCCAAATAGATCCGTTTAAAATTTAATGTAAACTCTTCTTTAAATTCCTTTAGTTCTTTTTCAAATTCATCATTAGATAATTTATGTTTAGATAATTCATTGGTATATTCTAACTGAATTAACCTTAAACGCATTTCGTTCGAGGTTATAATATTTTCTTTCATCTTAGCACCTACTCACTGCCATTGATAAACTGTATTGATTTCATCCATTTCATCACACGTTCTTCATCGCTTTGTCTGTTTTCCGCACATACTTGTTCCTTTTCATCCCTGCAGTCTATCTCATAAACTACTTCGATACCTCCCATGTCCTTTGTGTTTTGTATATAACCTATAAAATTATGGAACCCTTTACTTTTAAAATTCGCATAGAAAAGCGATTGATCGTCTTTCTTCAGTTTCTTAAAATCACCATCATAGCCTACTAAGAGTTTAAAATTGTCAAGATAAGACTTTATCTGATCAACTTTATGATGAGAATAATAAGAAATTTGAATACTATATCCATTCCCATCTTTTATTGAAACTGGAACTTCCTCATACCCTTTTTCCTTTATTGAGTACATTTTATCATCAATTTCACCACCAGCCGGAAAGTCCATTTTATATTTCCCGGTCCCGGATAAAAACGGATAATAGCCGTCTCTCGTTTCTTCTGTTGATTGTAAAAAGTCACGGGTGAATTCGTCCTGAAATGCCCTCACCTCCGGCAAATCTTCGGGGTTCATTTCCGACGGTTTTTTGTTTTGATCCGGCCCCATTCCACAACCTCCTAATGTAACAATCGAAAGTACCAAAAGAACACTTATAAAATATTTCACTAAAAAGCCTCCCACTACGATGCACGCTTCACCGTTTGGTAAAATATTCTTATTACTCATTAGTATACAATACATAAGTAAAGCAATGGTTAACTGAATTCAATTCTCCGTAAAACAGGTATTTAGTCATGCTCTTGTCGTCCACATAAACAAATTCGATCGATTTCATCCATTTTATTTCGTGAATCATCTAACTGAATTGAGAATCTATTATCATTCAACATAATTAGACAAAAAACGGGAAGTGACAGGCACCAATCACCTAAAGCTATTCGGATAAATAAGGTGATTGTTTTACAATCATCAATATTTAACGGAAAAAGTGTCATGATGAAACTGCATCATGACACTTTTTCTTTAGGAATTGTTATACTAAAATAAATTTAATTCAGTTTATGCCAACATCCCTTTAGTCTTTTAGTGATCAATTTTTATACTTTTTCCAATATACCCGGCCTTTTTCCTTGCATCGGATTAGTTTTTTCAAATGCATAGCCGGCATTTAGAATTCTTCCCTCTTTAAAGGCAGGACCAATGATTTGCATCCCTACTGGTAAACCCTCACTGAATCCGCATGGGACAGATAAGGCTGGAAGACCAGTTAAGTTTTCGGGACCCATAAAGCGAATGATGTTGTCAATTAAATCTACTTTTTCGCCATTTAAGTCAGCAAAATCATCACCAATATCATTTGGAAGCACTGGTAACGTAGGCGCAATCAGCACATCCACTTGCTCAAATGCTTTTTGGAAATCCTGCTTTAACTGACGCCTGACTTGCTGGGCCTGCAAATAATCTACAGCTGAAGGCAGTTCACCCAACTCAAACAGCATACGGATGTCATTTCCAAAGTCTTGCGGTCTCGTCTGCAAATCACTATGGTGTATAGTAGATGCTTCTGATAGTGATGTGACAAGCTCTGCCCATTCGGCATATTGCAGTGACGGTATTTTAACTTCCTGCACTTTCGCACCCTGATCCACAAGTTTCTGAATACCTGCGCGAACAAGTTTCTCAATACCGGAATCGACACGGTTAAAGAAATAATCTTCATTAACACCAATTACAAGATCCTTAACATCACCCGTGATTTGTTCCATGTAATTATCAACAGGAACATTTACAGTCGTTGGATCATTCTTATCAAACCCAGCAATAATTTGCAGTAGACCTGCTGCATCTTTCACTGTTTTCGTCATCGGGCCAACATGATCAAGTGTCCATGCCAACGGGTAAACACCATGTTTACTAACGCGTCCATAGGTTTGTTTTAAGCCGACAGTACCACAAGCAGATGACGGAATTCGGATCGAGCCGGCCGTATCCGTTCCGAGTGAAGCAACAGTGGCATCAGCAGCAAGCGCCGCACCTGAACCACCGCTGGACCCGCCTGGTATTTTATCCAAATTCCACGGATTTCGCACAGCACCGTAATGCGGATTGTTGTTTGTTATTCCCTAGCATATTCATGCAGACTTAATTTACCCGTGAAAACAACCCCTGCCTCCTTCAATTTTGAAACAACGGTCGCATCATAGTCTGACACAAAATCTTTATGGATTTTTGAAGACATGGTTGTTACTTTGTCTTTCATGTAAATTATGTCTTTGATAGCCATTGGAATGCCATGATACATGCCACGGTAAATCCCACTGTGAATTTCCGTTTCCGCTTTTTCTGCTTCTTCCAGTGCATCTTCCCTGTATATCACCATGTATGAATTAACCTGTTCCTGCGTTGCTTCCGCCTGATCCAAAACGGCTTTTGTCACCTCTACCGGCGAAACCGATTTGTTCTCAATAAGCGGAGCCAACTCTTCAACTGATTTTGACGCCAAATCCTTACTCAACATGATCACCTCCAGGTATGTTACGTAAGCTGATGTTTGCGTCATCTATGTTTGCGTTTTCCAAATTCCCCCGCAGGGCCTGCATGCCTTCCCACCGATTTTCTAAAATTTCCAGATGTTCTTCTCTTGGTTTTATGCCTTTGTTCTCCAGCAACTCTCTAACTGATAGAGACAAACAAAACCACTCCTTTAAATATTTTTTATCATCAATAGGCAATGCGCCTAAAGATAGTAATAAAGCTGGCTCCGGGTTCCGATTTCTCTATCTATTTATTGAAAAAACAGTTTCTGGGATTAATTTGTGTAGGCGCTATCATTATATTATATAGAGAGTAACATCCCACCATATAGATGTCAATCGATTTTGACTTTTCAGATTTATTTACCGGTTTAGTTACATAAAAAAGTATATAAAATAGAGAAAGGAGAGTATCCAATCTGCAGTCCTATAAATCCTTTTTGCAATAGGTCTGCAGAGAACTAGCTGGAGGATACTACTGGAAATGATAACGACCACCCTTTCCAGCTTTTCATCTAAGTTAAGCTTAGTATTGCCGGCAAGCAGGTTGTCATTCAGGGGATCTGCCGGCGCCTCTTCATTGGACAAACAACCAAAGGAGGTATACAATATACCTAGATATGTTTAAATTATCCGCATCTATTATTAATTGCTAATGATTTAATCAGAAAGGGGAGTGAGTTATGAATGATGCTATATACCGTAAGATGTACCGCGTTTTCGAGGATCAGAACGGTTATGCCGAAACAAAAGACTTGACGGCATCGGGGGTTCACACAACGCATATTAAACAGCTTGAAGAAACAGGTTCCATTTTTAAACTGAAACGGGGCCTGTATCGTTTGTCGAACTATGATCTTGGCCCGCATGAGAAATTGATCGATGCGTCCAAGACTGTTCCGAATGGCATTATTTGCCTTCATTCGGCACTTTCCTATCATGAACTTATTACGAGTCAGTCAAGGCAATATAATGTCGCACTTCATCGAAATGATACCAAGATCAGATTACCTGAAGATTCGCCAATCAAACTGCTCTACTTCTCGGACAGACAATATCATGAAGGCATTGACCATATCGACATGAATGGTCATCGTGTCAAAATATACGACAAAGAAAAAACATTGTGCGACAGTGCACGCTATCAAAACAAGATCGGCAAAGATATCGTCAAAGAAGGGTTTAAAACCTATCTGGAAAAACCCTATAGAGAAATTGAAAAGCTGCTCATGTACGCAGAACAAACAAGGGTAAAATCCATCGTATCCAATTACGTCGACATGCTATCATAACATTTGTAAAGGAAGGAGAAGAAAATGCCAAAAAAGAATAACTGGAATAAAAGACGATTCCACTTAATTTTGCAGAGAAAAGATAAAGTGGTTTTCGCTCTTTTTGCCTGTTTGTTTCTGATGGTAAGTTATTGCCTTTTGACGGTTACATTCAGTCAAAAGTTATTTTTTTTCATGTTTTCTTTTCCGGCGGTTATTTATATCGTCATGCAAATTTATTGTGCAACCTTATACCAGCCAAGGGAAAAAAGGAAGTATGCGATAAGGCCTGAAGAAAAGGTCGCTGTCATCATGCCTTGCTGCAACGAATCTGCAGAGATAGTTGAAAACGTACTTAGACAATTAACAGAGGCATCGGTGCCGATTGATGAGATTTACTTCGTTGATGATGGCAGTTTCAATCTTTCGGCTTATCACAAGGCGATAGAAATGCGCAAAGCACTATATGAAAAAAGCAGTTTACCAAGCGTTGCAAGCGAACATTTCGCTCCCGACAAGGAAATCCACATTCCGGAACTCATCGTTCACCGGTTCAAGGAAAACAGAGGAAAACGTCAAGCACAGGCATGGGCTGTTCAGCAAACGGATGCAGACTTCATCATCACCGTGGATGCCGACGGGACGATGAATTCCGACGCGATTGAACAATTGCTGATACCTTTTAAAGATCCTGAGGTGATGGCAGTTACCGGTCAAATAGAAGTTCTCAATACAAACGACAATCTGTTTACCAAAACGATGGATCTCCATTATCATCAAATTTTTCAGTTGGAATGTGCTGCACCGTCTGTCACAGGTAACATTTTGTACTGCTCAGGCCCTCTGAGCTGTTACCGGCGGGACGTCTTTGCAAAAAATTTACAGGCCTATACCGGACAATCATTTTTGGGCAAGTCCGTAGATGCGGGGGATGATCGCCACCTGACCATGCATGCCAACGGAATGGGCAAAACGGTTTATCAATCGACCGCAATCTGTCAAACCGAAGTCCCTGCATCAATCAAGTCATTTTGTTCACAGCAGTTGCGCTGGGGACGTTCGTTTATCATTGAAAGTATGTTATCTTTAAAACACTATTTTTCACATCACCGGAAACTCTTCTTCTGGACTTTGGGAGAGCTGGCGGTTAGTTTTCTCGTCATAGGGGGATTATTGCTGGACATATTGTTCCACCCTTCTTCTCTGTGGCAAATACTGCTTCTGTACACCGTTTTTATTGTTCTCCTTTCCTATGCCCGGAATAGTTTCTACTTTTTCAAAAAGCCATTGGAATACTTTCTGCTAAGTCCGCTGCAAGGTTTGGTTCAGTTCGGAATCGTTTATCCGCTGCGCATATATGCCCTGTTTTCACTCCGTCAATTCCGGTGGGAGTAAGGATTGACCAGCATAACCCGATTGTCACCATTGTTGGTTTATTTCAACCGGGGACTTTAGTTTTATAGATCAAAAAAACGATTGGATAAAATTTTATTTCTATCCAATCGTTTTTATATGCTGAATCCATTGTTAATTTCTCCACGGTTTTGGCAACAGGCCTCCTGTACCAAATCACTCGTTTGATACAGGAGGGATAAGTTTAATGTTAGACGACAAATCTTAATCAAAAAGTTACTGCCAGCCTTTCAAACGTGCAAGTCCATATCGTTATAAAAATTTTTAAGTTACCTTCTCCGGAAACAGGTCAATGACAATTTCATCTTCTTCTGTCACATACCCATAAAGCAAATTTTGACTGGAGTGAGGCGCGGCAAAATGGCCTTGACGGTTCAAAGCGATCACACCGCCTGTTCCTCCCAATACCGGAAGTTTCCTTTCTACGACTTCGGTTGCAGCATTTTCGATGGACCAATTTTGATATTGTACCAATGCATTAATATCGGAAGCTGCCGTACCGCGCATGAAGACTTCCCCCTTGCCTGTTGCGGACACAGCGACACCTTCATTATTCGCATATGTCCCCGCTCCGATGGTCGGGGAATCGCCAATTCGACCGACTGCTTTATTCGTCAAACCACCTGTGGATGTTCCGGCTGCCAAGTTTTCGTTTTTATCTAAAGCGATGGCTCCGACGGTTCCGAATTCATCTGTTTCATCTAATCTATTTTTGGATTCCATGAGAGACTGCCAGCGCCTATTTGAATAAAAGTAATCCTGTGTGACGGGTTCCATACCCTGTTCAATTCCAAATTTCTCTGCCCCCTCACCAGCCAACATCACGTGGGGAGAGTTTTTGATTACTTTGTGTGCCAAAGTTATCGGATTTTTAATATGTTTCACGCCGGTGACACTGCCAGCTTGTAAATTCTCACCATACATGATTGACGCATCCAGCTCATGGGTGGCATCGTTTGTAAATACAGCACCCTTGCCCGCATTGAACAGTACGGAGTCTTCCAAAATTCGAATGGCTGCTTCAACTGCTACAGCAGCCGAGTCGTTTTTATCCAGCCTCTCTTTGCCCGCACGAATGGCCATCCGCATCGTATCACGGTATTCCTGTTCTTTTTCTGGTGGCACATTAAAACTTCCTGCACCTCCATGAATCGCAAAAACTACCTTTCCCTTTTTCATCACTTTTCCCTCCTGAAATTGTTAATATATTACACCCTAAATCCTTTTGAAAAAGAATCTATTGACAAAAAAGGGAGTCTTAAACAAATTGACCACCCTTTGAGTAAATAAATAGTCGGGAATAGCATGCCTGTCATTTTATTCTTCATATTGATATGTCACTCAAAAACTTGAAGAGCCGTCTGAGTTGCATCTTTTAAAGCTTGTTTTAACACTTTAATAGCATTTTTGAAGTCTTCCTTACTGTCATCTTCCAAGGCTTGTTCCAGAGCTGGTAGAGGTTGGGCCGCATATCCAGTATCACGACCAGGAGCCCAAATTTGATGTTCATACCAAGTTCTACCAGGGATCCCTTGAGACTGTGTTAAATTGCGTTCTTGTTGAAGAAGGGATTCATTAATTTTTTGAATGTCTTCACTGTCCGAAAGATGAACCTCACCTGAAATCAAATTACTGACCCGATGCTCTAGAGAGGTTACTGCTAATTTCCATGCTTGAGCTTGATCAATAACTTCAGAGAGATCAACGCCAAAGGTATATTTTTCGCTTATATCCCTTAGCAATTCAATGACTAGATCAGCATACTTGGAATAACGAAATGGAAATACGTCGGCATTTGCAAAACGCAAGGCCATCAAACCAACGACTTTTGCTGCAGTCCCTTGGTGTTCGTATCCCGGATCGACAAACTTTAATGAATCCAAATTGGCATACGCACTGTGGTACAACCCACTCGGAGAGCTGAATCCGAAATCTGCCGAGGCTATACCGAGATGTTGAATAAAGGGCGTGTAATCTGAGCCACTCCCTAGATACCCAATGGTTGGGATATCGTTTCCAGACCTCATATACCAATCATCATAGATGGATGTGGCGACATCACCAGATCTCGGTTCAACAATCTCTTTTGTTACCTCAAAAATGACATCCTGTAAAGAAGGAACAGCAGAGGCCCCAAAAAATTGTCCCGATGTACCATCCATATTAAAGTAGGCAACGGCATTTTTTGTAAGGTCTTGACGTTGGTCTTCAACCCATTCGGTGGATCCTAACAGCCCATATTCTTCACCGTCCCATCCAGCTATGATAATGGAACGTTTAGGCTGCCAACCTTTTTGATATAATTCTCCGAGGACACGAGCGATTTCCATTGCCGTGACCCATCCGGATATATTATCTTCTGCACCATAAACCCATGCATCGCGATGGGCACCTATCACGACTGTTTGTTCTGGGTATTTTGAGCCCGGAATTTGAGCGATCACATTATTGACATCGCGTCGTTCATAGTCGATGTCTAACGAAATCCGTACCTTGGTGGGTCCTGGTCCAAGACGATAACTGAATGGTAAGCCACCTTGCCATGATTCTGGAGCCTCCTCCCCTTCTAATGCGTTTAGAAGATGACGTGCTTGTCCATATGATAAAGGAGTAGTCGGAATGGTCGGTAAAGAACTCGCTTCAGCCGAATCCAAACGCTGGACACCTTCTATAGATGGTTCCCCGGGTGTTAATGGGTCTCCCGGATAATCAGCAATCTGGACGATACTGCCACGTTGGATGCTGTCTTCCGGCCGCCATGGTCCATCGGGATATACTTTGCCTTGTATATAGCCATCATCAATGGGATCCGAGTATATTAACATTCCGATGGCGCCACGTTTGGCGGCCTGTTTTGGCTTGACCCCGCGAAAGTTTTTTCCATAACGGGTAATCACAATTTTTCCTTTGACAGATATTCCTAGTCGTTCAAGTTCCTCAAAGTCTTCGGGTCTTCCATAGTTGGCATAAACCAATTCAGCTTCCACTGTACCTGCCGGCGAATAAGCATTATAGCCTGGGACAATTTCATCGGCGAACGGGGTACCGGGAGCCACATCTTCTATAACATCCAGTTCCCGCTCTTCCGGTGCGGTCTGCCTAACCGAAATCTGTTGTGGTACCGACATATACACATCATACGACTGAATATAAGGATCAAGTCCTGCTTTTTGGAGCGCTTCAATACTATAATAAAGGCCCACTTCATTCCCGTAAGTTCCAACACGGGAAGGTCTACTTGCCAAATGTTTGGAGTATTCGGCAATTGAATCGTTGCTTACGTGTCTCGAAAAAACCTCTTCATATTGACGCTGTCGATTTGCACTTTGCTCACAAAAACCCATCATACGGTTCATTCTGAATGCCTCCCTTAATTTAGTGAACTTCCGGAAGTCTATTGATTAATAAGGGAAAAGTTATCAAAAATACAACATGACCTTTAATTTTTTGATTAAAAATGATAGAATCTCTATTGGTCGTTACGTTGTTGGTCTGACAAGTGACT
>NZ_DATGTI010000063.1:0-15184 GCF_035301925.1 Lentibacillus sp.
TGACGGTGGACAATCGTACAAATACTAAACTTAAGAATTTGCTATAAACCGGGCAGGCCAGAACCATTCAGTTTCTCCAGCCCGGGTTTTCTCACATCTAAAAACCGTGAGAACATGCAATAAGGAGACTGCAGCCGGGCAGTCTCCTTGTTTTGTATCAATTCAGGACGTTTCAGCGGTTCTTTTTTTATGCACTAGATAAATTTTCTTGGAAATCAGTGTCTGACCGATAATGAATAAGCCCCCGACGGCCCAGTACAGAGGCAGTGCTGCCGGTGTGTTCAGGGAGATAATGCCAATCATAATTGGTGACATCATGCCAAAGATAGCCATTTGTTTTTTCTGCTGCGGGTCCAGGCCGATTTGCGAAACTTTGAACTGGACAAAATAAATGACAACTGTCAGATGGTCAGCAACATGTCGGTTTGTCCAAGGTCAAACCATAAAAAGTGATGAGCCGCAATTTCCGGTGTTCGGCGAATTGCATAGTAAAAGGCGATTAAAATCGGCATTTTGATCAAGAGCGGCAAACATCCGGTAAATGATGCGAGCGGATTGAAATTGTGTTTCTGATATAGTTGCATCATTTCCTGCTGCATGCTCATTTGTGATTCCTTGTCTTTTTTATCCTTGTATTTAGATTGTATTTCGTCTATTTCCGGTTTTAGTTCCTTCATTTTTTCCTGAATTTGCAAACTGCTTTTGGTTTGCTTGAATGGAGATATGGGTTTTGGAGGAATATAGAAAAACACTGTTCTCTCGACAGCCACTGGTACACAGAAATGCGCTGAAAAATCGTCAAAATGCGCTGATAGTTAGTCCTATAACGCCCTGACTTATCAGCGGCGGGAAATGCTTCGTTTGATCGTCTTAATCATATCGTCGGCGCCCTCAATCCAAGCGCATGACAGCACGGGATTTGTCATCAAGTCCCCGATTTGATGGTATTATAAAGACAGTATGCTAAGCGTTTTGTTTGAACGTCTCAATCTCATGGAATAGTAAGATACAAGAGAAATCAATCCGCGTTATGATGATGCATGTGGCATCTGCTGAGAGGAAGGAGCATCATTTTTTATGGGGATCTATCAGTTTGAGGATTTGAAACGTTATAATCAGTTTTTGCTTGTTGTCGGGATTATTGTGATTGCCTTTAATTTGCGTGCGGCCATCACGTCCGTCGGTCCATTGGCCGACGTGATCGGTGACGACCTCGGGCTTGCCAGCTGGAGTGTGGGAATCCTCACCAGTCTGCCGCTTGTGGCTTTTGCTGTGATGTCACCGGTAGCACCAAAGCTTGGTAATAAATATTCGAATGAAGTCGTACTGATTGCCGGAATGGTGGTCCTCCTCATTGGGATTTTGGCGCGTTCGATTCCGATGTCGGTCTTTCTGTTTGGCGGCACGGTACTGATTGGGCTGGGGATTGCTGTTTCCAATGTCCTTCTGCCCGGTGTCATTAAAGAACGGTTCCCGAACCGGGTGCCGCTCATGACAAGTGTTTATTCAATTGCCATGGGGCTTGTGGCGGCATTGGCATCCGGTGTCAGTGTGCCGCTTGCGGACAGTGCCGGACTCGGATGGGAATGGTCGCTTGCTGTCTGGGGGATTCCTGCGTTTGCTGGTATAGTGATTTGGGTTTATTTTGTCAAACAGCGACGGGCGGCCAATGAAGTGAGTGTCCATTATGTCACGGCCAGCGATGTGCGGATGTGGAAGTCGCGTCTTGCCTGGGAAGTGGCTGTATTTCTTGGTTTGCAGGCGTTTTTATACTATGTGATGATTGCATGGCTGCCGGCGATCTTGCAGAACTATGGTGCAGGTAGTGGGACAGCGGGCTGGATGCTGTCGTATGCACAATTTATCGGGCTGCCGGCTAGTTTGTTGCCGGTGGTTGCCGGGAAGTTCAAATCACAAAGCAGTTTGACTGTCGGGGGTTGTCTGCTGGCATCTGCCGGGGCTGCCGGACTGTTGTTAGGGCAGTCTAATGTCATCATGGTTGCCAGTGTTACATTACTTGGGGTTTCCACAGGGGGACTGTTTCCGCTTTCACTGGCCTTTTTGGGGATGCGGACAAGTGACGCACAGCAGGCAGCTGAGTTATCCGGGATGGCACAGGCGCTTGGTTATTTTCTGGCTGCCTTGGGGCCGATTATGATTGGCTTTTTGAATGATGCCACCAAGGGTTGGCAAATACCGCTGATCATGGTACTCGCTGTGTCCGTAGTGATGGCGATTGTCGGTTTTGGTGCAGGGCGCAATCGGACGGTTGAGGATGAATTTAAGGATATGGCTGAGCGGTAGGAAAAAGACCTCGGAACCAGCGTTCGAAATCGTGCGGGAAATGAGGCAAATCGCGCGGTGCACCTTCAAAATCGCACGACACCCCCTCAATTTCGCGCGACAACAACATCGAATCGCGCGACAAAGGGGCTGGACCGCGCGAAACGATGACTATTTCGCGCGGTGATTACGTCAATTCGCGCGATACCCGTGTCATTTCGCGCAGTACGCACTCAAATTGCGCGACACCAGCACTATATCGCATCGCGCGATGACGACGCCAAATCGCGCAACACTGGTTAAGTTCGCACAGCCGCCAGACAAAATCGCACAGCCACAGCATATCAAAAAGCGACTGCCATGCCAGCAGTCGCTTTAAAACAACCTTTTAGCTTCCGGTTTCCCGATAGCCTGTATGTGCCTTCACTTTCACTTCGGCATACCGTTTTGCGTCGGTTTCCTTGGAGAACATCGTACCCAGGTAGCCGCCAAGAAAGCCCAATGGTACGGAAACTAGTGCCGGATTGGTGAGCGGGAAGATCGGATCGCCAATAAACAAGGCTTCCCCTTCAACTGGCGAAAAGACACTTGGACTCATGGATACAAGGACCAATGCCGAGATTAGGCCCGACAAGAGCGCTGTAATGGCACCTGTTGTATTGAACCGCTTCCAGTATACGGTATATAGAATAACCGGTAAATTGGCACTGGCGCCGATACAGAACGCAAGTGAAACAAGGAATGCTACGTTCAAATACTGGGCGAACAAGGACAGGACAATCGAGAGTGCTGATACTCCCAACGCGGCATAACGCGCTGCGAGCATTTGCTGCTTATCGGACGCTTTACCTTTTTTAATGATCTGCCCGTATAAATCATGTGCAAATGCCGATGCCCCGGAAAGAACCAGACCGGCAACAACAGCCAGAATGGTGGCAAATGCCACAGCCGATATGAACGCGAACAGGAATTCACCGCCAATTGCCTCGGCCAGGAGTGGTGCCGCCATATTTCCGCCCGGATTCGCCTCCGTAATGGTTGCATCCCCTACGAAAATCGCTGCACCGAATCCGAGGAATAATGTCAGAATATAAAAAGCACCAATAATCCATGTGGCGGTGACGACTGATTTTCTGGCTGTTTTGGCATCTTTAACCGTGAAAAAGCGCATAAGAATATGCGGCAGTCCGGCAGTACCGAGGACGAGTGCCAGCATCAGTGAGATCGTGCCCAGTGGCTCCGTATACTTCAGCCCCGGGTTTAAATAATCAGCTCCGTGAGCAGTCGCTGTTTTGGCCTCATTGAACATAGCTCCGATATTAAAGTTGAAATGCATCAGGACAAGGAACGACAGAATCAGCATACCGGCCATCAAAAGGACTGCTTTGACGATTTGCACCCAGCTGGTGGCGACCATGCCGCCGAACAGGACATAAATCGTCATCATGACACCGACAATTAGAACAGCTATCGTATAAGGAATATCAAACAATAACTGGATGAGGGCGCCGGCTCCGACCAGCTGTGCGATCATATAGAATAGCGAGATCGTTATCGTACTCAATGCTGCGGCGCCTCTGACTTTTTTGGCATCAAACCGTGAATTGATCATATCGGCAATTGTATATTTCCCAAGGTTTCTGAGCGGTTCCGCCACTAAAAACAAAACGACGAGATAGGCAATTAAGAATCCGATACTGTAAAAGAAACCGTCAAAACCAAAAAGTGCGATTGAGCCGGCAATCCCAAGGAATGAGGCAGCTGACAAGTAGTCCCCTGAAATGGCGAGACCGTTTTGAAAGCCGGTCAGGCCGCCGCCTGCTGTGTAAAAATCCCCGGTTGTCTGGGTTTGTTTGGACGCCCAAAATGTAATCGCAAGTGTCAAGGCAACAATGGCGAGAAATAGAATGATAACCGTTGCACTCATGAGGCTTTCCCCCCATCACCATCGTCAATCTGGTCTTCAATGATCCGTTCGACTTGTTCATCAAACGCGTTAGCCTTTTTCACATAAATCGTACATAAAACCCATGTCATAATAAATTGGGCAAAAGCAAACAGCCATACCCAGGAAATATCCCCGATGACCGGGGTGTTCAAAAATGTCGTGTAAGATGTTAAAACCGGCAGTAAAAAGTAGAAAATCAGGAAAAAGATTGTAAATGGGATAATGAATTTTCGTTTATTCTGCATAAATTGTTTAAATTGTCCACTTTCCACTACTTTTTCATAATCGACAGTCGTACGGTTTGCATTCGTTTGATGTTCGCTTACGTTAGGCATGAAAAAAAACCTCCCAATGTTGGTCGAGGGACTCCAGTTGGTCTGGAAGCCCCGGACAAACTGAAATCTATTTTTCCATGGTTGATAGATCACCTGTTGGCAGATCAAGCTCCCATGCTTTCAAAACCCGGCGCATGATTTTGCCGCTGCGGGTCTTTGGCAGAAAGTCACGAATTTCCATTTCTCGTGGTGCTGCATGGGCGGCCAGCCCTTTTTTAACGAATTGCCTAAGTTCTTCCTGCAGGTCGTCGCTTTTTTTATAGCCATCTTTGAGCGCAACAAACGCTTTGATGATATGACCGCGAACCGGATCTGGCTTACCAATAACGGCCGCTTCCGCAACAGCAGGGTGCTCGACGAGTTTGCTTTCCACTTCGAATGGTCCGACCCGTTCACCGGATGTTGTGATCACGTCATCGTCCCGGCCTTGGAACCAAAAGTAGCCTTCTTCATCCCTGGATGCCAAATCACCGGAATCAAACCAGCCTTCAAATGGAAAATATTTGTTGAACCGTTCTTCATTATTCCAGACGGTCCGCAGCATGGACGGCCAGCCGACTTTAATACATAATTTGCCCATTTGCCCCGGCGGAAGCTCATTGCCTTGTTCATCCAGAATGGCTGCTTCAACACCCGGGAATGGTTTGCCCATTGAGCCGGGTTTCATTTCCATGGACGGGTAGTTGGCGATAATGACACCGCCCGTCTCGGTCATCCACCAATGGTCATGGATACGCAGGTTATACGCGTTCATCCCCCAATGGACGACTTCAGCATTTAATGGTTCCCCGACGCTGAGTACGTGGCGCAATGAGCTTAAATCGAATTTTTTAACGACTTCATCACCAGCGCCCATCAGTCTGCGGAATGCCGTTGGTGCACTCAGCCAGATGGTTACACGATATTTTTCAATCGTCCCATACCAGTCTTCGGGACTGAAGCGGCCGCCGCGAATCAGGTTGGATGCTCCGTTCAGCCATGGTCCGAAAATGCCATAGGAAGTGCCGGTCACCCAGCCGGGATCAGCCGTGCACCAGAAAATATCGTCTTCCTTAAGGTCCATGATCCAATTTGCCGTCTGATACTGCTGGATCATCGCGTTGTGGACGTGCAGGACACCTTTTGGTTTGCCGGTTGATCCAGATGTATAATGCAGAATCATGTCATCTTCACGGTCAACCCATTCGATATCTAGATGGCGTGATGCCTTCTCCATTTCCTCCTCATAATGATAAAATGTCACATCGCCGTTCTCGCTAGGTGCGTCACCTTTTCCGACCAAAATAATGGTTTCCAAATGCGGCAGTTCGTTGTACGGAACACGTTCAATCAGTCCTGGCGTCGTAATCAGCGCTCTAGCCTCACTGTTTTCCAGCCGGTCACGGACAGCCTGCTCCATGAAGGCTTCAAACAGTGGCCCCGATATCGCACCGATTTTTAGAATGCCCATCAAACTGACATAAAGCTCCGGTGAACGCGGTAAGAACAGAAAGACACGGTCGCCCTTTTCCATACCGATGTTCCGGAGCACATTTCCGAACTGGTTGGACAAAAATTTTATATCCTGAAACGTGTATTTTTCATCACGCTCGTCATCGCTGTAATAAAGTGCCACTTTGTTTTTCCGCCACGTTTCTGTGTGCCGGTCGATTGCTTCATGAGCCATGTTCACCTTTCCTGTTTCATGCCAGGAAAAGGTTTTTTCTACCGATTTCCATGAAAAATTTGCACGTGCTTCCTCATAATCGGTCATATTGACTTGCCCCTTTACTGGCGCAATTGTGTTAACCACTTTCACTCCCCCTTACATTCATGATCATGTGGTCATCCTATTGGGATACCGGCGGATTTAATAGAATGGAATCACCCCCATTTACTGTAAGCGCTTACGAAGGAGTATAAATGATGTTGAATGTGCCTGAGGGGGATTTTGTGCCAACTGTTGCTCATAATGTCTGAAAAGTTGAAATTTACTGCTGAAACGTCAATTTTTGAATGTATCGAGCAAAATTTTTCGTGCTGACCGGCTGACAGGCAGTGTCGTGTTATGTTTATCCTTCAGCGTAACGTTGTAAGCGCCGTTGAACCATGGTGTGATTTCCCGGACATAATTCAGGTTGACCAGATAGCTTCGATGGGTCCGGAAAAAAGAAAAGCCGTGCAGTTTATCTTCCAGTTCCTGCAGCGTCATCCGGCTTTCGATGACTTCATCATGTGTATGGATTTCCAGCATCCGGTTGGAGGGGACGGCATAGTAAATAGAATCCGGTGACAGCACAACCATGCGTTCACCATCATCAATGAGCAGTTTTTCTTCTGCTGCTGATTCACTTTGTGTGTCAGCTTGCCTGTCCCGTTTCATGCGGGATTGGGCCATTTGTTTACGAATCCGTCTCATGGTTTTTTGGAAACGGGCATCATCATAGGGTTTCAGCAAATAATCAACAGCTTCAATTTCAAATGCGTCCATCGCATATTCATCATACGCTGTTGTAAAAATGAATAGCGGTGGCCGAATATATGCAAGGTCAATGATCTGTTTTACCGCTTCAACCCCGGTCTTATCCGGCATTTCCACATCGAGAAAAATAACGTCAGGTTCGTGTTCGACATAAAGATCAACTAATTGGCTGCCTGTTTCAGCACTGGGGCAGAGTGTGACGTCCGGTTCTTTATTTAATAAATAAATCATGTCTTCCCGCGCCAGCTGTTCATCTTCGGCAATCATCGCGTGAATGGTTTTCATGATGGTTTCCCTCCTTCAATTTCGGTATGATAAGGTATCGTAAAATAAACTTCACTTCCACGCTCGGGCAAATTGCGTATATTTAGATGTGCCGATTCACCAAGCAGACTGATCAGCCGCTGATTCACATTGTATAATCCGGCACCTCCGTTTTGCTGATCCGTCAGTAAAGTTTTGCCGGCATCCTTTAATATATCTTCAGGAAACCCGGATCCATTGTCGCTCACGGCTATTCGAATGTTGTCACCGGTTTTTTCCATGGTGACGTTCACTTCGCCGCCATCTGTTACATTTTTCAGCCCGTGCTTGATACTGTTTTCAACAAGTGGCTGAATGGTCGACGGTGGAATTGATACGTGTGAAATCTCGTCAGGCTCGGAAAAATGAATGGTTAACTGGCTGGGAAAGCGAGCCTGGACGATTTCAATATAGGCGCTGACGTGCTGACATTCCTTTTCCAATTGAACAAGGGATGCTGACACAAGGCCGATATTAAACCGCATATAATGTGCCAGATTGACGGTTATATGACGTGCTTTTTCGGAATCTTTCCGGAATAGTGCTGCAATCAGGTGCAGTGTATTAAACAGAAAGTGTGGGTTGATCTGTGCCTGCAGGTTTCTGAGTTCTGCATCACGTATATGCGTCTTTAGTTTTTCGGCTTCAATTGTATTCAGCTGATTGGAGATCAATTGTCCCAAGCCCTTGGCCAGCATGATTTCCACCGGACGGATATGCTGTGCATTCCGAAAGTAGAATTTAATCAGTCCCACCGAATCATGGGTATTGATAATCGGGATGATCATTGCTGCTTCAAACGGACAATCAGCGTGACGGCACTGAATGTCCGAACGGGAATACGCGATCTGCATTTCTCGTGAATCAAGTGCCTGAAGGGATAATGATGTCACAATTTGATCCCCCTCCAGATGATGATCATCTCCCATTCCTCTATGAGCCAGCACGGTCTGTTCATCGGTTACGGCAACTGCAGCGAGGTCAAGACGGTCATAGAGCAAATCAGCAATTCCTGCCGCCATCTCCCTTGAAGAATTTTTTCTTAAATAAGGAAGGGCTTCTTCTGCTATGGTAAAAGCCTGCTTTGTCGCCAGTGCCGCCTCGTTTTCCTGCTCACTGAGGACAATTTTGATCATAGCGGTGAAAATCGCAATTGAAATGCTGTTCGATAATACAAGCGGCAAACCGATTGTATTGACGATATCAATCATAGCGGTGGAATTAGGCTCAAAAATCAGCAGCATATGCATTTGCAGCACTGGCGGAAATACACCAATAAACAAGGCTTTCATGGGCGAAATAACCCGCTCATTGGAAAAAAAGCGGGCAGTCCATCCCGCCAGCAGTCCGGTGATCGGGTTGACAAGACTGTTCGCTATGAAACCTATGCCGCCCAGATAAAAAAGATGTGCGCCGGCAATTACACCTGCACCTAAACCGACAACAGGACCGCCCAGCAATCCGGCAATCACAACTGCAACGAGGCTTGAGCCTGCTACCATCTGATGATCACCGACAGGCGTCAGGACGACATCACGGGTGGCGACCGTATCCCCTTCAATCACAATGCCTGTTATCGTCCCGGCTATACCAAAAAGACCAAAGACACAAGCATGGACAAGCAGCATCTTGTTGCTGAATTCACGGTCGAGGAGTGATCTGAAACCGCGCGTGCGTGTCAGCACAAAAGCAATCACAAGCAATATTCCCAGACGTTCGAACAAAATCAGTGTCAAATACTTCATGATCGATGTTCCCTCGTTTCAATCCCGGTCTGTGACTTCATGAAAAAACGCCGGAATTCCGCGGTACTCTGTGGTGACGAATGTGATAACAGTGACCCGAGAAAGGCCCCCAGAAAACCGATGGGAATGGCAATAATGCCTGGGTTGGACAGTGGAAAAATCGGCTCGTACGGAATCCAGCCGCCATCCGGATTCATAATGTGCGGGCCCAGTATCAATAGACTCAGAGAAGCGATCAAACCACTGACCATCCCGGTGATGGCCCCTGTTTCATTAAAGCGTTTCCAGTAAATTGTGAACAAAAGCACTGGCAGATTGCTTGCTGCTGCCACAATAAACGTCAATGATACGAGGAATGTGACATTGATATTTTCCAGGCCAAGTGCAAACAGTGTTGAGATGAGTCCAACGACAAAGGCTGTCCACTGGGCCGATCGCAGCTGTGTTTTTTCAGCGGTATGTCCTTTTTTAATAATGTGGAAATAGACATCATGCGAAAAAGCGGTCGTGGCTGAGATCACCAGACCGGCGACAACGGCAATGATGGTGGTGAATGCGATCGCCGCAATGAAAGCCATCAGGAAGTCACCGCCCAATTCCTCTGCCAATAATGGTGCGGCAAGATTCCCTGTCGGATCAAGGCTGACTAATTGCTGATAGCCGATCAACGCAACACTGCCCAGTCCCAGAACAAGGGCAATGATGTAAAACGAACCAATGATCCAGGTGGCAGTCAAAACCGATTTGCGCACCTCCTTCGTGTTCCGGACCGTAAAGAAGCGGATTAGAATATGCGGCAGTCCAGCGGTACCAAGAATCAGCGCAAGATGCAGTGAAATGCTTTCCAGTGGGTCGTCATACAGGTTGCCGGGCAGGAAAAATTGCTCACCCAACGGTGTTCCTGTTTTGACCTGGGCCATCAATTCCGCCGTATCCCAGTCAAATCGTGAAAAAACTATCAGTGATAGAAGAAACGTCCCGGACATGAGCACGACTGTTTTGACGATCTGCACCCATGACGTGGCGAACATGCCGCCAAACACGACGTAGATGGTCATCAGGCTGCCAATGATCAGAACGGACGTGGAATAATCGATATCCAGCAGCAGCCGGAGCAGCAGACCGGCAGCCACCAGTTGCGGAATCATATAAAGAATCGAAATGATGAGTGCGCCGATCGCCATCATCCAGCGCATCCGGTTCCCCGGAAAACGCGCACAAACGACATCACCGAGCGAATATTTGCCTAAACGATGGACCGGCTCAGCAATAAAAAACAAAACAATTAAATAGGATACCAAAAAGCCAATACCATATAAAAACCCATCATAGCCGCTGATGGCAATGGTGCCGATAATCCCTAAAAAGGAGGCCGCACTGATATAATCTCCGGCAATCGCCATGCCATTTTGGATCCCTGTTAAGCTTCCCGCCGCCACATAAAACTGATTCGTCGTTTTACTCTGCTTGGCTGCCCAATAGGTAATAATCAGCGTACAGACAATAATACAAAGGAAAAACAGAAAATAAGTAAGGTTCACGCGTTCACCTTCTTTGAACGTGATGGATGTCAGCAAGGTAATCTGTATGTATATGCCATTTTTATAAACAATAGTTTGTTATATTGTTAATTTAACGAATTGTCTTACTATGAATAGTAAATGAATCGATATGATTCGTAAAGGTTTTTGATATACTGGCTTTTTTAGTGGGATGGGGTATTGCCGGCAATTAATCCGTGCTAGAATGTAAGTGTTAATCTTTTAAATGAAAAGGAGAGCCTTCCACATGTTCAAAAAAATTACTTCAGATGCGCTTGGTTTATCGGACATAGGTAAAATTATCGACCCGGCTGATTATGACAAAACGGATGCTGATGACTATGTCCGGCATGAAGATGATGAAAAAATCTACTTCCTCATCAAGACAAAAGCGGATGAATATTGCTTTACCAACTTAGCTTTGATCCATGTTGATGGGGAAAATGCAGCATCTTCCAAACGAACACTGGACCGCTATCCCTATTCACAGTACAAAATCTCGAATGTATTTCTTGAAACCGCCGGGAAAATTGATATGGATATTGAAATTAAATTCACACTCGGTAATCAGGCTTTCAGCATTGATGTCCATAAGGAAGAGATTGAAAAATTGAAGGATCTGTATAAAGCGCTGTTGCATATTGCCGAAACCATGCATGAAAATGGAATTATCCTGGAAATGGGCAACCAGAGTCTGTATAAAGCAGTGAACGTGCTGCAGCATACAAGAGCGGCGGAAACCGATTTGGCATCACAATATAAAGAGATAACAGAGTATGGATTCTCCTGGTTGAAATCCGTCCGGGAAGAATATCACGCAAAAGATTTTGGGGACATCTTTGAGAAATATATTAACAACTGATATTTTGGGCTGGACGGTGCTGCGGCATTTTCCAGTCTTCTTTTGAGAATATTCTCATTATACATCAGGAAAGAAGTTCATGTATTGATTGAGGTTTACACTGATGGTGCATCAAGCGGCAACCCCGGCATCAGTGGTGCGGGTGTTTATATAAAAGCTCACGGGAAAATATTTGATTTTTCGTTTTCGCTCGGTACTATGTCCAATCACGAAGCAGAGTTCCATGCGGTATTGAAAGCGTTGGGGATCTGCTTGGAGCGTTTCCCAGGAGAAATTCTATCGTTCCGTTCAGACTCCAAGCTGGTTGTTGATGCGATTGAGAAAGGCTTCACCAAAAACCCGGCCTATCAGCCGCTACTTGCCGCTATTCAGGAGAAGGCGTCTCACTTTCCTTATTTTTTCATTAAATGGATTCCCGAAAAACAGAATCCCCATGCAGACAAACTTGCCAGACAGGCCATTTTCAGGGTGTGACAGAGGAATGTTTCCCCGCCCATCTTCGGTCTTTTCAAATTTCTTTCTTGCTAAGGGGCAAAAATAATTTAATACCCCGCTTGTTCCCCGGCCAAAAACGTATGTCTGTAAACAGATGACTTCCATAGGCTAAAATTAGCGTCCAAAATAATCCATAGACGGCAAATGCCTCATTGACATAATAGGCAATCACACCGAAAAATAGCCAGCCGATTAGTGAATGTGTGTAACTCCGATGTGATACCAGTGCGGCGGCAGCAACATAAATGCCGGCAAGCCAGACCCACGTTTTTGCTAAGAAGAATCCCCCCGCAATAATGGCAGCTCCACTTATGAACAGCATGACCTTTTGTGAAAATAACGGGGCGATGAATAACAAAAAAGCACCCAGCGCCAGCCCCATATACTTTTCATCCCCGGTTAGACCAGACCAGGCATAAACACCTGTCACAATACCGATCAACCGGACAAGGCTCTGGATCATTTTGTGCGAGAGTGAAATTTTATTCGCCAGTTTTCCGGCTGTATCCAAATCTGGTACAAGCGCAGCGACCATACCGGCCCCAATCAGCACGGCCGTATTGACAGCATCCTGACCAGTTGACTGGGCCACGGCTACACCTGTTCCGGCACCGATGATTGCATGAATTTTTCCGTTCATTCTCAATTCCCCTTTAATTCATCATGACAGAGTTATTATACAAGATACGAGCCTGTTTGTTTAGTGGGACTATGCCTGGTGTAGCGGGATGTTGGGCATTTTTTTATGATATGCGGGCTGCCCTGGATATGCCGCAATGACGCACATATTGTTTACTTTGTCTTATATATTTATATTTTAGCAATATATATATTGCAAAATGCTAATCAATTGCATATAATAAACAAAACATAACAATTGGGGGGAAAGAAGATGTTTTTCCGCAAACACAACACGAAAGACGAACGGATAAAAAATATCGAAAATAAAATTTACAAAGAAATGTACATTCTGGTGATATTGATTTGCGTTATTTCAGCAGGGATCAAGCTATACCAGAACGGGTTCCACCTTGAGGCGGTCTACACTGAGTGGGTCATTTTCCTGGGCACAGGTATTTATTTTTCCTGGCGGTCGGCAAGCCTGGGAATCTATTCAGATGAAGTGGAAATGCACGACCGGACGAGCAGCATGTCCAGGGAAAAGAAAAACCTTATTATCGGTGCTGTGATCGGGGTTGCTGCTGCAGTGGCCGTTGGTGTGAAAAGTGCCGTATCATACAGCGACGGGGTGGCGGATAGTCTTTTTAATTTTCTCCTCGTCTTCTTTGTATCGATCATGATATATGTACCGTTTCTGGTTATAATGATGATTATCAGTCACACGATCATGAAGAAAAAGAGCGACAAAGCCGTGACCAGACGGCTTGAGGATTTGGATGAAGATGGTGACGCTGATGAAAAACATTAAGCTGAAAATGGCCAGGGCAGAGCATGACTTGTCACAAGAGGAACTGGCCAAGCGTGTCGGCGTATCAAGGCAAACAATCGGACTGATTGAACTGGGTAAATACAACCCGACGCTCAGTTTATGCAAAGCCATCTGCAAAGCATTGTCCAAGACATTGGATGAGTTGTTTTGGGATGACGATTGATTGTGTGGGTGTACAGTCTCATTTTAATAGTGCTTTTTGGAGTTTTATCAGCGCAATTTCGCAATATATCAGCGCAAAACCGGATTCTATCATCGCATCCCTAAATCAATCACCTGACAGCGTGTTACCAAATTGGGCTTCCCGGCATAGGCTGAGATTGGAAGTATTTTACCTATTAAGAGGAGGACATGGCTGTTATGACGATGCAATCAACAGAAGCAGACTGGATGGCGCAATTAGCAGTTTGGGCGACTGAATGCGAACAGCTGGCGGGTTCATTGGAAACGCGCTCGGATATGACCCAGGAGCTTAATAACGACCTGGAGGAGTGGCAAGGACGGCTGCGTGAATTGAGTCAGCAGGCGAATGCACACCGTCATCAATTGCTTAAGGGTGAAGCAGTGGAAGACATCCAGGGAACCGTTGAATCGCTGAATAATCAGGCCGAAAAGCTCAAATCGGAATTTGAGGAATTGACGAAGGGAGCATCGGACAGTGAACCCGATCGTTCATTCGAGGCAGAATCAGATGATGATGACGAACGAAAATCAACGAAATATCAGACCGTTCCAATCGGCAAACATACCCTGCCGCCGCTTCCGTATGCCTATAATGCCCTGGAGCCGCATATTAGTGAAGAGATCATGCGCCTGCACCATCAAAAACATCACCAGGGCTATGTAGATGGGCTGAATAAGGCGGAAAAAGAGATGCAGAAAGCGAGAAGGAGCGGTAATTTTGATTTGATCCGACATTGGGAAGGCGAAGCGGCATTCAATGGAGCCGGCCATTATTTGCATACGATTTTCTGGGAAAACATGAGTCCGGATGGCGGCGGCAAGCCGGACGGTGACATTGCCAAAGAAATCAAACGAACATTCGGCAGTTTTGATAAATTTAAGGACCACTTTACGCATGCGGCCGATAAAGTGCAGGCTGTCGGCTGGGCCTTGCTCGTTTGGTCACCACGCTCACGTCGGACGGAAATCCTGCAGGCGGAAAAACACCAGAATCTCACGCAGCAGGATGTGATCCCATTACTCGTCCTTGACGTCTGGGAGCATGCTTACTATCTTCAATATCACAACAACCGCAAAGATTACATCGATGCGTGGTGGAACGTTGTCTGCTGGGACAGTGTGAACAGGCGTTTTGAAGAGGCGAAAAAAGTGATGTGGCAGCCGTATTAGTGAATCAATAAGCTGAACAAAAAGTCATCCCGCACCAATGTTATGGTGATGCGGGATGATTGTTTCTATCTGTGCTTGAGCGCAAAGTATTAATAAGGCGGATCAATGGCCAATCGAACCGCTGCTAACTTGTGAGAGGTCAGCCCTGACTCGTGCGAGGGCGTCCCCAACTTGTGCGAGAGCGCCTCCAAGTTGTGCGAGGTCATCCCCGACTTGTGCGAGAGCGCCTCGAAGTTGAGCGGGATTATCCTCGACTTGTGCGAGAGCGCCTCGAAGTTGAGCGGGACCCTCCCCGACTTGTGCGGGAGCGCCCGCGAGTTGAGCGAGACCCTCCCTGACTTGTGCGGGAACACCGCTAACTTGTGCGAGGTAAGCTCCGACTTGTGCGAGAGCGCCTCGAAGTTGAGC
>NZ_DATGTI010000064.1:0-9393 GCF_035301925.1 Lentibacillus sp.
ATTTTGGGTTTATAGCCCTCAGGCATTTGAACGTCAGCCATTTGATCATCAGACGGCGGCTCCGAATCATCACGAATAACCTTGCCTTCAGTCCGTGCGCGGTACTCCGCTTGTGCCATCGGTCCGAAATCCCACTTGAAGAAAACAATAATACCAACAAGGATGATAGCCAAAATAGCATAAAAATTAAAGGGAATTGTGAAAAGATACGTCATATATTCCGATTCAGAAATGCCCAGCTCTGCATACTGCGCCCCAATCAGTCCCATGACAAAAACCACCCACGTGGACACAGGCCCCAAAAGACACATCGGTGCAGAGGTTGAATCAACAACATACGCCAATTTTTCACGGGAAACACGCATTTTATCAGTTACCGAACGCATCACACTTCCAACCGTTAATGCATTAAAATAATCTTCAAAGAAAATAATGATCCCAAATAGCATCGTCGACCCTTGTGCACCTCGTGGCGTTTTGACCTTTCTGGAAATCGCACTTGCAATGGCTTGTGCACCGCCAGTCTTTTGCAGAAATGCGATCAGCACACCAAAAAGTCCACAATAAATCAGCACGGTAGCACTCCATGGATCCCCCACACTCGGAATAATAAAATCACTGAAACTGGCGTAGAGGCCCATAAATGGGTTCCAGTCATACATCATTGTCGCCCCCAGCCAGACCCCTGCAAATAAAGCAGGAATAACGTTCCGGGTTATGAGGGCCAGTACAATCGCTATTACAGGTGGCAGCAGCGAGAGTATTCCAGACTCCATATTTAATCTCCCCCTCGATATATTTAGATAATGCTTATTACCAGCATATTTCAATACTTTAAATATTATTTCTACTGAATATAGAAAAGTCCTGCTAAATTTTATCTGTTTTTCGTCATGAATACAAAACATTTCACTTACTGCACATCAAAAAATAAAAAGGCAGACCCAGCTTTACCTGGATCCACCTTTTTGTTGCATGCCCGATAAACCATTATTTTTTGTTATTGGACATGCCGGATTCGGCTATTTTGATCATGCGTTTGACCATTTCGCCTCCCACAGAGCCATTTTCACGTGCAGTTGTATCTGCTCCGGGCTGGACACCAAATTCATTTGCAATTTCCTGTTTCATATTTTCCATTGCATCCTCTGCTCCAGGCACCAACAAATCGTTTTTGTTATCTGCCACAACTGATCACTCCTCGTGGGAATTCGAACAGATTGATTTTAATCTGTTCACGATTAGCTTTTAACCAGAGCGGTATTTTACACCTGTTAAAAAATGCTTATGTAAATGGGCCGTCTCTATTTGAATGGGACATGGGGTCAGGCCTCGTGTCCCATCCTTTCGCAAAAAGTCCATAGCTGTGCTAAAATGCAGGAAGACAGCTAATCAACACATAAGGAGATTAACATGACTTACAAGATTCTATTTCTCGATATCGATGGAACAATTTTAAAACCGGATCACACTTACTCTGACATGACAAAGCAGGCTATATCATCAGTTAAAAAACAGGGTATCGAAGTTTTTCTGGCAACAGGCCGCCCGCTCCACGAAATCAGCCAACTGGCGGAAGACCTGGATATCCATTCGTTTATTGCCTATAACGGTGCTTTTGCCGCTTACCAGGGAAAAACAATTGTCAATGAGCCGATTCCCAGGCAGAACATGACACAGTTTCTTGATATCGCAGCGAAAAATGACCACGAACTGATTATGTACACGCGTGATAAAAATTATTTTACTAACCTTGATCGACCATTCATCAGCCAATTTATTGATATATTCAACCTGAAAGAAAATGCAGCATTTAGACCTGAAATCATAGACAGAGTTTTGGGAGCGACCGTCCTCAATGTATCGCAGGAACAAGTCCGCCTGTATGAAATCGAATCCAATTTGCGGCTTTCTCCGGTTCATGTCAATGGAGCGGAACATAGCTATGACATTTTGCGGAAAAATGTCAACAAAGGCTATTCAGTTGAGCAAATCCTCAAGCTGCTTGATATTCAGCCGGAACAGGCCATCGCTTTTGGTGACGGGATGAATGACAAGGAAATGCTCGGTGCTGTCGGTGAAGGTTTTGCCATGGGGAATTCGCATGAAGATTTGTTTCAGTATGCCAAACATAAGACCGCAACGGTTACCGAAGACGGCATCACGTATGGCCTTAAAAAGCTTGGATTGCTTTAACGTTTCTGCCCCGGGATTTACCCGGGACCTTTTTCATCTATAAAAATTCCTGCAAACTCAGTTACTTTTGCGCTTCCTGTCACCAGCATACTACTTTATTTTCAGAACATCCTCCTGGAACGCCCGTCCGGGAGGTTTAAGCTCTTTGATGATTTTCCAAACACCTGATCAAATGAACCACTTGCTTTGTCTGTTCATACAGCAGCTTCTCGGCCTGTTCCATACACTTCTCAAGGGATATCGGCTTATTGACAATTGAAAAGCAGCCAGTAAAATACTCCCTTAATGTATCCAAGTCACCATCAAGACTCCCGGAGACCAATACAACAGGAACCTGATAATGTTTTGCAAGAGAGGCAATATACCCTGGCGCTTTACCATAAAGGGTTTGTTCATCACTTCGCCCCTCACCTGTCAACACAAGATCGGCATCCCGGATTTCTTTTTCAACATTCATGGTATCCGCGAGAAGTTTCGCTCCTGAAACAAGTTTTCCATCAATGGCTAATAAAGCAAAACCGAGACCACCTGCAGCGCCGGCACCAGCAACGTTTTGCAGTTGCTTGTTCAAAGCGGACTCGACTGCTTTTCCATACTGATTTAAAGCGTTATCGTACGGCATGATTTTTTCTGTCGGCAGACCTTTCTGCGGCCCGTAAACACTGGTTGCCCCTCTCTCGCCGCAAAGTGGATTATCAACATCACAGGCAACTTTTATATCTGTATGAGAAAGTCTTTTATCGATTGCCTCAAAACTGACACCCGTTATATGCTGCACATCTTTTCCAAATGGTCCAACTTCTTCACCGTTCACATTCCACGCCTTCATTCCCAGAGCCAAAAGCATTCCGAGCCCACCATCGTTAGTCGCGCTTCCTCCAAGACCAAGCACGATTGATGTACACCCTTCATCCAACGCATCCAACATTGCCTCACCAATTCCAAAGGTTGTAGTGAAATCCGGATTCCGCTTATCCTCAGGAACTTGAACAAGCCCTGCTATGCTCGCACATTCGATGACAGCAGTATTGGAATCGATGATGCCATAGGTTGTATCAATTTTTTCACCTAGTGGTCCCGTACACGTTAGGGCGATACGCACGCCATCGGTTGAGGCAAGGAACGATTCCAATGTTCCTTCACCACCATCGGCCATTGGTTTCAAAACCGCTTGTGAGTCAGCATCAACTGATTTAATGGCTTTTCCCATGATTTCTGATGCCTGGATGGCTGATAAGCTTCCCTTAAATGAATCAGGTGCAATAACGACATTCATAATGTTCTCCTTTTTTATTTCGATAATTAATTTCATCTTAATTCAGCTATTAATGGGTTTCAACCACCACATTAAAAATCCATAGATTGAACTAGATTCTTTATCGTTCGCGAGGAAATCACACTGGTTTAACCTGAATCGATATAGGTTGGAATCCAAACGACGACGCAATAACTAAAAAAAGGGCCTTTCACAAGACCCTCCTTCAATCATTCTCACAATCAAACATAATGCCGTTGTCATGACGGACTTTTTCCGTAACGGCAAGTACATCATAACTGAGGTATTTCAACCGCTCATATTCGTTCGTGTCACCAGATTCAATTATACGAGCAAATTCCCTGGCCTCATAAACCATATTGTTCGGATGATCATCCGCCTGCAGAGACATTTCTTCCTTGAAACCATTCATAATCACCCTCGGATGATACATATCCCCGGCGTTTTCAAATACCAGCGTCCCTTTTTCCCCATGAATTTCACACATGTTGGACGACTGGGCTATTTTTGAACAAAGAATGGTTCCGGTAAAATCGGGATACTCAAGAACGAGCGTGCCACTGCCATCAACACCACTTTCCAGCATGATGGGGAAATAGGATGCACTGTCCGGTTTTCCAAATAACCCGACTACCAGCGACAACGGATAGACACCCAAATCCACAAGTGCACCCCCTGAAAATTCCGTTGTGAATATGTTGGGCTTTTCCCCTGCCAGGTATTTATCATACCGTGATGAATACTGGACAAACGGCAAAATCATACTGCGGACATGACCAATCTTCTGAAGCCCTTCCTGCAGGCTCGTAAAATTGGGTGAATGCAGATTCCGCATCGCTTCAAACAGGAATACACCATTTTCTTCCGCGATATGATAGGCTTCCTTCCATTCTTGCAAATTGGAAAAAATCGGTTTTTCACATATAACGTGTTTTTTCCCTTTAAGAAACGTTATGACATGCTGATAATGGCGTGAATTTGGTGATGCAATATAGACAACATCCACATCATCACTTGCTGCCATCTCCTTCAAATCAGTAAAAACATGCTGAACCTCGTGTTTTAACGCATATGCCGCTGCTTTATCAGCAGTCCTGGAGTAAACGGCGGCATGTGTCAAATCTTTAGTTTCCTTCGATGCTTCAATAAAAGCATCCGTTATCCAGCCTGTACCAACCGTCCCAAATCTCATCGTCATCCCCTCCCATTATACATGTTGGGATACTTGATTTTCACCATTGCAGTGACAGTATTCCGACGTTATAACAAATACTGCTTGACATCATTCTAAGTGTCAAGCAGTATTTTTCCAGCAAAGGATCTATTTTATTGCTCCAGCTTTTCAATTCGTTTTTCAAGCCTTTGCGTGTTTTTCAGCTGCTCAACCATCCGTTTGATCAGCTGCAGCTCGGCCTGAGCCGTCATGACGTGGTCCTGAGCATGGATCATGAAGAAGCTTGGGACGGTGTTATCGTCCTGTGATTGAATCAGATCTGTCTGGTATTTATGGCCTTTCAGAAATTCATCATTTGCTTCTTCAAGCAATTTTTCGGCTTTTTCAAAGTTATAGTCTTCCGCCTCGTCAAGTGCTTCGTATGCTGCACCCCGGGCATTGCCGCCATGCAAAATTAACTGTGTCATGATCTCTTCATAGTTCATTCCCAAACACTCCTCTAAAGCTCAGTTTACGCTTCTTCTGTTGCTTTTTCTTCCCGAACAAGCTGTTTATCGTATTGCTTGAAGAATGGCCAATAAATGAGCGCGGCGATAACAGCATTCATAATTTGTACCAGTCCGGCAATGACAGAACCTCCTGTTGCAATGAAACCACCAAAGAAGATTGGCACGGTAAATGGTGGCTGGACAACAACCGGAGGCATGACGCCCGTTGCAAACAGAATGTAGTTAACCGTCACAATAACAACCGGTCCCAAAACAAATGGAATAATCAGGATCGGGTTCAATACAATCGGCACTCCAAAAATCAGTGGCTCATTAATGTTAAACAGTGATGGTATAATCGCCGTTTTACCAACTTGTTTCAACTGAACGGAAGTCGCAAAAAGCAAGAATATCGCTAAACCAAGTGTTGTACCGGAACCACCAATATGTGTGAACATATGGAAAAATGGTTCGGTAACAACACCATTCGCTTCTCCTGGGTTACCAGCACTGATGGCATCAGCATTATTTGCCATCTGTGTCATCCAGAACGGATATGCAACAGACGAAACCACGTTCATACCGTGAATACCGATTGACCAAAGAACTAACATCAAGAGAATCATACCAAGTGCAGCCCAATACGAGTTTGACGCCGAAACAAGCGGGCTGAACAAATCAAGTACTGCCTGTGGAATCGTCACGTCAAAGTTAGCCCAGACAATCCATTCCAAAACCCAAACGATCGGCAAAATAATCATGAACGGAATAAGTGCCCGGAACGTTCGCATCACATAAGGCGGTACTCCCGCTGGCATTTCAAAGGCCACACCTTTATTAATAAGAAAACGCATCGCTTCGGTTGTTAAGATACCTAAAATAATTGCTACAAATAAACCTTGTCCGCCAAGATAATTGAGAATATCGCCAAATGGCACCTGTGTAATATCAGTTACCGGGAATGCAGTCATAATAAATGCCAGCATTGACAATATACCAGCCATAGCCGCATCCATATCATGCCGCTGCGCCAGACTGTAGCCGACACCGAATGCGACCGTCACCGCCATAATCCCAAACGTCAGATTATACGGGAACAAAATCTGTCCCTGAATCGGGGCAATGGCTTCTTCCCACGCATTGATGGGTGCCCAGTCAAGGGAGGTTGGCGGGTTGGCAATAATCAGGAAAATCGCACCCGTAATGATGACGGGCAACGCAAAAATAACAAATGCGTCACGAATTGACTGCAAATATTTATTTTGGGCGATCTTGCCCAAAGGTTCCATTAATTTATCTTCCATCCATTCGACCATGTTCATGTTGTTTTCCCCCTTTAAAAAGCGGTTTATTTCATCTCATCCAACATTTATTTTTCCGCTAATTTTAATGCCTGATCCAGTACCTTCTCGCCATCCATCAAGGCAAATGCACGCTGATCGACAAGTTCAACCGGAATATCATGCTCATCGGCCACTTTGGTTACTTCTTTTTTCAGATGGCGCACTTGCGGTTCAAGCAGTGCCACATCATATTGGCTTGCCTTTTCCTTAAATTCACCAGTGCCCCCGGCGTAAGCTTCGACGTCCAATCCGCGTTTTTCGGCAGCTTCCTGTACCTTTTTCGCCAATTGACTTGATGTCGCACCCCAGCTGCAAAGAATAATTATTTTCATTTGATCCGCCATAAAAAATCCACTCCTTTAATTTTTAAAAGTTATTTCTTGGTTAAAACCTCTTTAGCCATTCGATCGACCTTTTTATAATGGCCCATCAGCCAGTAGGAAAACCATGATGCCGCAAAAATGACAATGGAAAATGCAATACCATATCCGAGGATAAGATTGGCTGACGGCTTGCCGGTTATTACGGCAAACAGACCATAACTTGTCCATATCAGGGCAAAGATCGACGCATAAATGATAAAGAATTTTTTCATCCTATCCCTCCTAACACGTGTATAGTTTCCGCGTTTGGGAAACTTTCATGCATCCGATTGCAATATGGCTGCATTCATAAATACTAAGCAAAAATCATGCCAACTTTTTCAAAAAAAGAATAGACCAGCTGCAAAAGCATTTGTATCAAGGATTGACCCGTTTTAAGAAAAACATTTTTTTACTTGCAAAACTGCCACAAAAAATGTGTGCAATCTTGTTTGCACACATTAGCGGGAAAGTTTAATCAGTTCACGTTTTATATCATCCGTCAGTTCAATATGAAATGTATTGTTTATACTTTGGAAAAGCGGCTGCCAAAGTTTGAGTTCCTGACTGGAAGGAACAGTCTGATGATCCAGTGGAATCGAGGACAGGAAACGGTCATCATGATCTTTCATATACGTAGAAATCAGACGGTCAATCATGCTCCCGATGTGCATCCACATACCAAGCTCACGATTACTGTCCCAACCATAATAGTCACGGATAGCCGGCATATAATCCTGCAGCAGATCAGCAACAGTTTTCGGATTGACATACGTGGCAATTTCCTGCAGGCCGCTGCTGATCAGATCATAAATTTCATCAGCAGAAATGTCGTCATCCAGCTTTGGCACGGCAGACTTCCTGGAGATCTCCAATAGCTTATGCATCCGCGCTATTCCTTCATTTTGCAGAAGCTCCCATGCTGGAATATACGGTATGCCCTCAATTGAAACCGGAACTGTTCCAATAATCGCGACGACATTATAATAATCCTTCAGTCCGGTTAATACGGATGTATCCTTTGTTGCAGGATCAATCCGCACCGCCCTGATAATCACATCCTCATCCATTTTTGACAGCTGGTTTTCGAGCCATGATTCAAGCAGCTGGGCAGCCCCTTCACCGGTGAAACAGACGGTGGCAATCATACGTTTTTTCTGAATGCCTGATTTCTGCCGATCTTTGTCCATAAATGTCAGCAGGGCTTTTTTGGCTTCCTGATACATGCCATCCAATGTCTGGTCCGATATCAGTGACTGTCTGCCGGCTTCTAATACCATGGGAAGATTGACGCTTGATAAGGTTCTGATTGGTACGTCCAACTCATGCTGAATCGCATCTCCCATCGTAATGAGTGAACCAATGTCCACCAAAAGCAGTACACCCCTTATATTAGACAGCCGGTTGATTGTCTGCTTCACCCGTTCGTACGTATCTTCGGCCGATATATTCAGCGGCATATCAACCGCCCATATGACATGATTGCCAAGTAGGTAATTGGTCACTTCCGCCATGGACGAAGCTGTTGAGCTGCCATGTGTCACAAGGATGACAGCTAATTCCTGTTCAACAATGAATTCCGGTGCCTTGTCTTGTTCCGGCGTCAGGAAATGGGCAATCAGTTCAATCTCTTCCTGTGGCAAACGCATGCCGATTTCCGTCCGCAATTGATGGGCAAGTTGACTGGCTGCTTCCCGGTATGCTGCATTTGGATGAATCATGACCGGTATCGGTTCTTTTTGGATATTTTCACGCAAATGATTCCGGTAATTCTGCAAATGCAGCCCGATCACATATAGCTGACGTTTTTGAATCGCGAACGGGAGAATTCCATTCAAGCTCTCTGCTGAATTTCGAAGCACCTGGAACAAATCATCATCAATCAGCTGCTGCCAGCTGTCCCGGGATAAAGAAGGATGCCGGTATTTTTCCGTCAGATCCCGAATATAGTCCAAAACCACCCGCTGCAAGTCATCCTTATCCTTGCGCTCGGTCTCCCTGCTTTTACGGTCAAGACGCTGATAGATATTAGGGAACAGATAAGTGGATTCTGCTGTTAAATAAGGTGATTCAATTTTCCGGGACGGCTTCTTCTGACTGTCATCTTTTTTACCAAGGTTATTCTCCGGGAAATCCGCCAGTTTAACCAGGACTTTATCATCCTGCTTGTTCAGATAACGTAAATAAGCACGTGCACAGGCAATTTGAATATCACTTTTGAGCTGACCGATATTGCCAGGGCAATCATATGACAAAAATACCTGCCTGCAATCGT
Organism: Lentibacillus sp.; assembly: GCF_035301925.1. GTDB lineage: Bacteria > Bacillota > Bacilli > Bacillales > Amphibacillaceae > Lentibacillus. The sequence goes on from NZ_DATGTI010000064.1 coordinate 9,115, forward strand.
CCTCAATCGACAAGTCTGCATTCATTTTCGATGCCTCTTCAGTCAAAAAGTGATCAGTAAGTGCCTTGCGCTCTTCGGCCGTTCGTTCACGTAATGGCGGAACATCCAATTTCACGGAAAAACGGCGCATTAATGTTGACAAAAGATACGTTTCCGAGTCTTCCGTTGTCGCTCCGATCAGCGCAATATCAGCATGACGCTCCTGCGTTGCCTCTCCCAAACGGTGGTAGACCCCTTTGTCAATCAAATAAAACAGCATCTCCTGTCCGGATGGCGGCA
>NZ_DATGTI010000065.1:0-12946 GCF_035301925.1 Lentibacillus sp.
CACGTTTGTAGTACGTCTCATCAATGATTTCGAACGTAAATTTGCTGATTTCCGGCAAATTACTCCGGTATGGAAGCACACGTGCGCCACCGGCAAGTATTTCATCAGTTGAAATGTTGTCACCCATTTTCAGTAATATCGGCAATTCCATCCGGTCGGGCATTTCATCCATTTTTGGAATGGATGCGATATTTGGGCCTTTTTGCAATTCAACGTCTTTCGCCTGTTCATATGGCAGTGGTTCATCCAGCAACTTCATATTGGCTTCAGCATGTTTTGGCTCTTTAATTTTCGGGTAATCCTTCTTCAGCGTACGCGGATCGGTAATCTCCCCTGTCAGTGCTGATGCTGCCGCGGTTTCCGGGCTGCATAGGAAAACACTGTCCTCTCGTGTTCCGGAGCGTCCAGGAAAATTCCTTGGGGTCGTCCGCAGGCTGTTACGGCCTGTCGCCGGTGCCTGCCCCATGCCGATACAGCCATTGCACCCTGCCTGATGCATCCGTGACCCCGCCTGAAGCAGACTGGCAATGTGACTTTCCTTGACTAAGTCCGTGAGCATCTGTCTCGATGTCGGGTTAATATCAAATGAGACACCATCAGCAACACGCTCACCGTTGACAATTTCTGCAGCAATTGCAAAATCACGGTAGCCAGGATTGGCGGATGACCCGATATATGACTGATAGATCGGTGTGCCGGCAAGTTCCCGGACGGGTACAACGTTTCCTGGGCTGGACGGCTTCGCGATTAATGGTTCTAACTCCGACAGATCGACTTCTTCTAAAATATCATACGTTGCCCCTTTATCTGCCGTCAGCTCAATCCAGTCGTCTTCACGTTCCTGCGCTTTCAGAAATTGTTTGACTTCTTTATCAGACGGGAAAACCGTCCCTGTCGCACCAAGTTCTGCTCCCATGTTGGCGATCACATGGCGGTCCATGGCACTTAAATTTTCAACCCCCGGTCCGAAATATTCAATAACTGTTCCGACCCCGCCTTTTACGTCATGTCTGCGCAGAAGCTCAAGGATAACATCTTTCGCACTGACCCAGTCAGGAAGTTTTCCGGTCAGTTTGACACCCCAGACTTTTGGCATTTTCACGTAAAATGGCTCACCTGCAATCGCCATCGCCACATCTATCCCGCCTGCCCCCATTGCAAGCATCCCCATACAGCCATTGGCACACGTATGACTGTCTGATCCGAGTAGTGTTTTTCCCGGCTTAGCCAATCGCTGCATATGTACAGGATGGCTCACACCATTCCCAGGTCTTGAATAATACAGTCCAAACCGTCTTGTTGCACTTTCCAGAAACAGATGATCATCAGGGTTCTTGCTGTCTTCCTGAATCAAATTGTGATCGACATATTGCGCTGATGCTTCCGTTTTCGCCCGGTCCAATTCCATCGCTTCAAGTTCCAACATGACCAGTGTCCCGGTTGCATCCTGGGTCAGTGTCTGATCGATTTTTAGGCCAATCTCTTCCCCTGGTATCATCTCACCGGCAACCAAATGATCTTTTATCAATTTTTGGGTAATATTAAGTGCCATCAAAATCCTCCTATCAAGTTGATTCCAGTATTTTAAACATAAGTATACTTTTGTAGTATATGAAAGAAGTTGGATAATTATTTGCAGATACAGGTGAATCTTTTCATTATTTTCCACGTAGTTACCTAATAATAAACATAAAGGGGATGGATAAATTGAATAACCACGAAATTGATTACGAACTACACGGAGATGACATGCAATTTGTCGAGGTTGAACTTGACCCGCAGGAAACGGTTATTGCTGAGGCAGGCAGTCTGATGATGATGGATGACAGCATTCGGATGGAGACCATTTTCGGTGATGGGTCTTCCAATCAGGGAAGCGGTCTGATGGGAAAACTGCTCGGTGCTGGAAAGCGCGTTATCACCGGGGAGAGTCTATTTATGACAACCTTTACAAATGAAGGTACCGGCAAAAAACACGTATCATTTGCCTCACCATATCCGGGTAAAATTATGCCAATGGATTTGAGCGAATTGGATGGTAAAATTATTTGTCAAAAGGATGCTTTTCTCGCTGCTGCCAAAGGGGTGTCGGTTGGGGTAGAATTCCAGAAAAAAGTTGGCACCGGATTTTTCGGTGGTGAAGGCTTCATTATGCAAAAATTGGAAGGCGACGGGATGGCATTTGTCCATGCAGGTGGGACTATGCGCAAAAAAGAACTCGCGCCCGGCGAAACATTGCGGGTCGATACCGGATGCCTTGTTGCGATGACACAGGATGTTGATTATGATGTCGCTTTTGTCGGTGGTGTCAAAACGGCCCTGTTTGGCGGTGAGGGCTTGTTTTTTGCAACACTCCGCGGACCTGGAACTGTATGGGTGCAATCACTGCCATTCAGCCGTCTTGCGAGTCGCGTATTTGCCTCAGCCCCTCAGGAAGGCGGTTCCGACAAAGGTGAGGGAAGTATCGCCGATGGGCTATACAATCTGTTTGGTGGCGACCGCCGCTGAGCCTATTGTGTTACAGCTGTTGGAAGCCGCATGCCAGAAACAGCAGTATGAAATTCCCCAAACTGAATGAACGGATGGCCAAGTGATGTATATTCGCTCATAGTTTTGAAATACTAACGTTGAATTAAGCTACAAGGAGGTCAAAACAATGGCACTGCTGCCATCTGATTCATTTAGACAATTAAATAACATGCGTAGAGAGTTTGACCGATTCTTTTCGGATTTTCCATTAAGGTTTGCCAATGAAGACAGCTTTGGCGGTATCAAGGTGGACGTTCATGAAACAGAAAATGAAATTGTTGCCACGTGTGATATTCCAGGTCTCGAAAACAAAGAAGATGTGAATATCGATATTGACAATAATATGTTAATGATCAGCGGCTCCATCAACAAAACAAACGAAACAAATGACGGCAATATGTTCAGGAGAGAGCGCTACCAAGGGAGTTTCCACCGATCAGTATCACTCCCCGGTCCGGTATCCCAAGAGGGTGTTAAAGCCACATATAAGAATGGGGTACTTGAAGTCAGGATGCCGAAATTGACGAAAGATGACAAGAAGAAAATTGACGTGGAATTTCATTGATCATGTCCAATTGCCAGCAATAAAACAGTGATTTCTGCACATACTATCCCCGAAAATGATTTTAAATGAGGTGGATGAGATGGGCAGAGATGAACACCGCACGAACCGCAGAGGAAGACCCCGTTTGGCACAGACACCGAAATATGCCAAAACGGACGGTGAGGATGTCGAGTTTTCCGAAGAATTTGCTGACCCTGATGATAAAGAAGCACAGGCGAGAAGCCGTGCAGCCGAAAATCGTGTCAAAAATCGAAAGTCGTGACAAAAGTGCCCTGGTTAACCGGGGCACTTTTAATTTTAGTTTTTGCAGGTCGATTGTTCATCATATATAATTTACGTATAGAGTGAAACTACATTCAATGGAACGGTTTTCTCTGATGAAAAGGAACAAAAATTTTTGAAAGTCCTGTTGTAACACCGTTGTACCTTCATCGTGCAGCCCCGAACAAAATCAGACCTTTAAGGTAGTTGCTCCAGACTTTCGTTTTGCTTCTAAACCTCCATACAACTGGAACTTACTGTGCCTAAGGCGGGATATATGAATAACAAGGAGGCAGATTTATGGCAAAAAAGAGTGTGGATGATTATCTAACGGAAGGCATTTACGGTTCCCGGCAAACGAAACGCTCGGAACGAAAACGATTTTTAGGAACGATCAGAGAGCGGATTGTCATTGCCCTTACAAAAGGTCAGGTCATGTCAGATAAGGGGCTTGCAAGTCTGGAAGAAGCCATGAAAGTCAATAAAAATGCCAAATTACTGATGAACGGAGATGTTTCACATAAATTTCTCAAGGAAGAAAAAGCACTGGCCAATAAATACAATATCGCCTATACAGAGGTCACTAATGAGGAAGCCGATACTGACATCGGCGCAGTGCTTGCTTATGATTATGCCATTGACAAAGAACATATTTTTATTGATGATGAAGGTGAAAAAACGGAGGAAAACACTGGAGCAGATGAATCTTTCTTTGGGAAAGTCAAGCGGTGGTTTACATAGGCTTCATGAATGAAAAACCGTAAATCCGAAATAGTAAGGGCTGGAGGTGTCTTTCGTGACGCAACAATACCTTTGCCCAAACTGCAAAACGAATCGTTCGAGGTTTAACATTATCGAACAAGTAGCCAAACCTGTGAAGCTGGATCCGCAGACCGGCGATATGATAAATGATTATACAGACAGCCAGCCGGAAGTTTTCCATATAACCTACAGTGGCCCAGCGTACAAGATACAATGCGGATCGTGCGGGCTGATTGAGGATGAACTTACTTTTGTTAGGTTTGCTGAGCATGACCGGATTAGCAAATAATGCATCATTGCAGACTGACATATTTGAAAAAGTCTCGGAGGCCTTTTGTCCGGGACTTTTTCTGTCACCATGGTTTCTTCCATGAAATTCTTTGAAAAATTCACTGTACGGTTTTTAACGACAAACAGCTGCCTCAACTGGTTGTTTCACTGAGTGGGCCTGTTCAAATGATGATTGCCTTTACATATGGAAAACGGTTTCATATAATGAACTTAAGTGTTATCAAAAAGAAGGAGGCGGGAATTTGAGTGACATAAAAGAAGGTACCTTGCTATGGGAGCCGGATGAAAATCGGAAAAAACAATCAAAAATCTATGAATATATGAATTGGCTAAGCGAACATAAGAATTTAAAATTTGAAGATTATCACTCGCTCTGGAAATGGTCTGTCAATGAACTGGAGGATTTCTGGGCCTCTATTTGGGAATACTTTGATATTCAGGCTAAAGATCCCTATGAAACCGTCCTGACATCTCATCAAATGCCCGGTGCCAAATGGTTTCCGGAAGCGACCATCAACTACACCGAGCATATTTTCCGGGACCGGGATGAGCATACACCGGCCATTATACACGCCTCAGAAATACGCCAGACACAGGAGATAACGTGGCAAAAGCTGTACCAGGATACTGCGGCAATGCAGCAAACACTAAAAAGTCTTGGGGTCGCAAAAGGTGACCGCGTTGTGGCTTATGTTGCCAATATCTATGAGTCGATTGTGGCCTTTTTGGCGACAGCCAGCCTTGGCGCCATCTGGTCGAGTGCCTCTCCGGATTTTGGCACGCAAAGTGTCATTGACCGGTTTAAACAAATCGAGCCGAAAGTGATGGTGACTGTTGATGGCTACCGTTACGGCGGAAAAGACTTTAACCGGATTGATGTGGTGGAAAATATCCAGTCAGAGCTGCCGACATTGAAAGCGACCATCGCTATCCCTTATTTGAATGAGCATCCTGATACCAGCCGGCTGAAAAATGTTACCTTATGGGAAGACGCACTTGCCGAATCGGGTACACTGACGTATGAGCACGTCAATTTTAATGACCCACTTTGGGTATTATTTTCCTCAGGGACCACCGGCAAGCCGAAACCAATTGTACAAAGCCAGGGCGGTATTTTATTGGAGCATCTGAAAGCATTGACTTTCCATGCAGATCTTGGCAAAGACGATCGTTTCTTCTGGTTCACGACCACCGGCTGGATGATGTGGAATTTCCTTGTCGGCGGGCTGCTGACTGGCAGTACCATTATTTTATATGACGGCAACCCAACCTATCCGGATAAACGAATGCTGTGGCAATTTGCCCAGGATACGAAAATGACGGTCTTCGGGACAAGTGCAAGCTACATCACCACCTGCATGAAGGAAGATGGTTTGGTGCCCGGGGTGGAATTTGACTTGAGCCATCTCGAAAGTATCAGCTCAACCGGTTCCCCACTGCCGCCGGAAGGATTCCAATGGTGCTATGATCATGTGAAAAAAGATCTATGGATTGCTTCAGCAAGCGGCGGGACCGATGTCTGCACGGCATTTATTCTCGGTGTGCCAATTTTACCGGTGTATGCGGGTGAACTGCAGTGTCGCGGGCTCGGTGCTAAGATTGAAAGCTATAACGATGATGCCAACCCGCAAATTGAAGAAGTCGGTGAGCTCGTCCTGACCGAGCCGTTCCCATCCATGCCGATTTATTTCTGGAATGACGCGGATGGGAGCCGTCTGCGCGAGAGTTATTTTGACGTATTCCCGGGGATTTGGCGACATGGTGATTATTTAAAAATCACCGACCGGCATACATGTGTCATTTACGGACGGTCTGATGCTACCATCAACCGTGGTGGCATCCGCATCGGCACAAGCGAAATCTATCGTGCCGTTGATCATGTCAACGAAGTCAGTGACAGCCTGATTGTTGATGTACCTAAAGGTGATGGCGACTCCGATACACCACTGTTTGTCCTGATGAAGGACGGCGAAGAACTGACCGATGACGTGAAGAAAACGATCAAACATCAAATCCGGTCGAGCTGTTCTCCACGTCACGTTCCAAGCGGCATTTATGAAGCGCCGGACCTGCCGAAAACATTAAACGGCAAAAAACTTGAGATCCCGATCAAAAAAATATTGATGGGCAAACCAGTTGATGAAGTTGTCAATAAAGGTTCATTGAGCAATCAGGGTTCATTGGATTATTTTGTGCGTTTTGCCGAAGAACGAGCTAAAGCAAATTCATAAAAAGAGGGTGCCGCACTGGCATCCTCTGTAAATACATTTTAGACTTGTACTTCCAGTATAAAGCGAGCCCATCACTTCTCCACTGTAAAAATGGATTTTATGGACCAAAATAATAAAAATACCAGTAACACGGCAGAAACCGTGGCCACCGTCGTTGTGACAATGGATTTGTGATTAATAATCATATACAAATTAACAAATAACAATACCGCAATAATCAATGGCGAAATATACAGACCAAGCTTTCCACTTTTTTTATTTAATATGTTTAATTCCATGGCGTACCACCTCTTATTTATAGAGATGATATCAAAAAAATGGTTGTTTATAAAGAATTCTCATTTGACATTTTTCTCCTGCGACTTGATTTTAGTCACATACGCTGACTGCACAAGTGCTCCAGCGGATCATGAGGGGCGGGAACGTAAGATGTGCCGTTTTACCCGCAATATGGCTGTGTACAGAAAAGCATAGAAGCGAGCGCGAAAACAAGCATATGAGGTCTAATCACAAGTATGATATCTGATCACAAAACTGGATTGGAACTGATTGCGCCAATACCAACACCAACTTCCGAAACGCTGCCAAAAGAATTTGCTAAAAGATGAAGCCTCCAACGATCAAAGATGCGATGGTTGCAAATTCCTTTGTACATGTTGACATGTTTATCGTATTTTTTGATCAGCTTCTCTTTTTCCACCATGTCACATCCATCCCACAGTTAAAAGTCCCTGTCTTCATCACTCTCAAAACGCCGCATATAACGGCTGTATTTCTTCTGTCAGAGAATACTCGATCCGCTTGCTAAGGTTTTTCTTCGGTAGTGCAGTTATCCAGCCCCCCTAAAAAACTACATTTCAAGTGTGTCGGCCTTTAACAAATGAGCTGTACAGTTAAACAAATCACTGTGCCAGCAGTTTTCACGTCTTATGAGGCAAGTCAAGGAGGTGTTTTTCAGAGATTCTTCAATAGGTGAATCAGATAAGAGTTCATTCAGAAGTCGCTTGATGAATGCACCATGACTCACAATCAATATTTTTTGACTTTGATGCTGTGCACTGATATCTTCAATAAACGAGAGTCCTCTGGAAATAATACTTTCATGCGTTTCAAATCCGACATCCAGTTCTCGCCAGTCAGCGCCCCATTTTTGAACCCGTTCTTCTTCTGTCGTTCCTTCAATGAGTCCGCCGCTTCTTTCACGGAGCCGGGAATCCAGATACATTTCAGTCTCAAGTTTAACGTTCAGGATTTCCGCAGTTTGCTTAGCTCGCAGCAGATCACTGGAATACAAAACATCCCATTCACCGGATTCGATTCGTTCGGCAAGTGAACGTGCCTGCTCCAAACCCTCTTCATCAAGCGGAATATCAGAACTCCCCCTGTGCTCTTCCTTCTTTATTCCAGCGTGTAACGCCATGACGTACGAACCCGATTTTGGTCAAGTAACGACACTCCCCATGATTATTTTTTTACTGACACCATCATAACATACCGGTTGCGTTACAAGGGTTTATAAATCAAAAAATAAGCTGTCCTTCCGCTGGCAGCTTATAAGCTCTTCAATAATTCTGTTATATCTTCATTTAGTTTTGGGGGTTCTTTCTCGACAACATTCCAAACGATTTCATTATCCACCCCAAAGTATTCGTGTATGAGTATATCCCTTAGCCCCGCCATTTCCCGCCATGGCATATCACTATTTTCCAGTTTCAGTTCTTTGAAAATTTGTTTTGTTGCTTCTCCGATAATTTCTAAATTTCTTATGACAGCGTCTTGCGTCATTTTAGAGTTGAAATAATCTGCTTTCCCGTTCGGTAAATAACTTTCAATACTATGAATACACTCCAAAATATGAGTCAAATACACACGATCGTGTTTCATAGCGGTCTCGCCTCATTCAATATCTCATCTCTTATACTGTGATGAATAGCATTTTCCGTCACCACATCAACATCTCTGTGCAGAATATCTTCCACATCGTGTTTGAACCTGATTAAATCAAACAGGCTTCTGTCATCTTCAAGGCTTACAAGAAAATCAACATCACTCTTTTCCTGATCCTGCATTCTGGCAGCTGACCCAAACAATTTTAAGCTTTGAACACCATGTTCTCTGGCACTCATTAATATTCTTTCACGATTATCCATTAACTTTGCGTGAATTGACACAGCCACCACATCCAAAAGTTATATACTTCCATTTTACTATTATCAGATTAATTTTTCCATATGAACACACTGCAAGAGTACGGAATGAAAAGGCTTTTTCTTAGTTATCAACACTGTTCATTCCTTCAAAATATGCGCTAATCTCCTTTTTATTCATCAGCATAACAACTGCTTTTTCCGGTCCCATACTGTTGAAAGTCCTGAGTCTCTCCCTCATCTTTTTCTTACGGGAATGATAAGTGGTACAAATATACTTCAGGAACGTGCAGTCCAATTTTTCCTTGCATCCTTCGCCCATATCAGGCCGGGTTTTGCTGATATGCAAGATCCAGCGTTTGAAAACTCTGTACAGGCAAACAATTAGCGGAAGCTCCAGATATATAATGGTATCCGCTTTTTCTGCACGGATACCATATGTGCTGCTATCATTTCCTTCAATAATCCACTGGTTGCGTTGTGACTATTTCCTGTTGAGCTCCCGCAAATTTCTCTGGTGGGGCTTCTACCCAACCAGGCTTCCAATACAATCCATCAAGATGGTAAACTTCGATGTTCAATAATTTTCCTAATTCCTTTGCAAATGTAGATTTTCACCCACACCAGCTGAGATGCCCATCACCATAATGCGATTCATTATACACCTCACTGCTTTTTAATGGAAAATATAACAAATAATTTGTTCCCCACTGCCTACATAGCAAATTAGCTTCAATCCAGGGCAGACTGTTGTAACTATTTTCGCTTTCTTTCTATACAGGTATCACGTTTCCTGCTCAATCACTCTTTCCTGTGTCCCCAAGCTCACGAACACATAAACAAAGAACGACACCACCACCGGCAGCACAACCGAGTGCAGTCCGAACGGCTGCGGGAAAAATGTATCCGATAGAATATACAGCCCGACACCGGTTAACATTGAGGCAAGTGCACCGTATTTGTTGCCTTTTTTCCAGTACAGTCCCATCACAATCGGCCAAATAAATGCCGCTTCAAGTCCGCCAAATGCAAACAGGTTCAGCCAGATGATCAAATCAGGCGGGTTGAGCGCCATCAGGAATACAATAACTCCGAGTACCGCTGTCACACCAATACTGAGCCCCTTCACTCGATTTTGCGATGCTTTCGGTTCGATGTAATTGAGATAAACATCTTTGACAATTGATGAGCTCACCAGCAGCAGCAATGAATCGACTGTCGACATGATCGCTGCCATCGGGGCCGCCAGCACAAAACCTGCCAGCCAGTTCGGCAAAACTTCCAGCGCAATGAGCGGCATAACCCTGTCGCCCACTTCAATTCCCGGTAAAATCGGCCGGGCCAGTACACCGATCAAGTGCATATTCAGCATGATGACACCGACAACGACCGTGCCGATGATGATGGCACGATGCATCGAACGGGAATCTTTATAGGACATCGCCCTGACGGTAATCTGCGGCAAGGCCACCACCCCGACGCCGACAAGTATCCAGAATGATGACACGAAAGCCGGTGTGAGCGTACCCTCTGCACCATAGGGCGTAATCAGATTCGGATTTTCCGCGGCAAGATCCGACATGATATTGGAAAGTCCGCCCCCTGCGATAATGGTTGCAACCAGCAGTATGAGTGTTCCGACAAACATAATCGTCCCCTGGATCGCATCCGTCAGTGCTACCGCCCGGAAACCGCCGATCACAACATAAATGAGGACGAGTAACGCAAAAATAAATAATGCCGTCGTATACGGTATGCCAACTAATGACTCAATCAGCCTGGCGCCACCAATCCACTGGGCCGCCATGGCTGAAAATAAAAAGATAATGATGCTGAACGCTGAGAATAAGACAACCCATTTAGACCTGTATCGTTCTTTCAAAAAATCAACCATTGTCAGTGCTTTATATTTACGTGTCACGATCGCAAATTTTTTACCCAATACCATCAGGACAAAGTAACCTGTCGACACTTGCGTCATGGCAAGGAGCACCCAGCCGAGCCCCTCGGTATATGCCGTACCCGGGCCACCGATAAAACTGCTGGCACTGCCATAGGTCGCCGTCATCGTCATTGCCAGAACGAATCCGCCAAGACTTCTGCCACCAAGGAAATAATCCTGTATAAAGGTATTGGACGATTTAATATACTTACCGGCCCATACACCGGCACCAAATATAATCAATATAACGCCAATTAACGGAACTAACGCCTGCCAATTCATTTTTCCTCTCCCTCTTCAAATGGAACTTCGACAAACCACTTTTTCACCACAATCGTCACTAGGACCGCCATCACAATAACCCCAAGCACACAGCTATAAAAAAACCATGCAGGCAATCCGAAAATATATGTATATTCAGATGGGTCCTTGCCGCCAAGTCCATACGCAAATGCAAACCACCAGACAAAATTGAAAACAACCAGACCGACGCCAATTAAGGCTTCCCGGTTGGCAGCTTTATATCTGGAATCATTGCTCGGTACATTATCTTCCTTCATCTCACTGACCCTCCTCATTAAGTTCAAAAAACCGTAAGCTATCCCTTATAAATATAACGGATAGAACACCTGATTGTAAATATTCGAAAAATTAATTCCTAACCATTATACATATCAATAAACAGGAAGTACATACTTTTACATATAGTTTATTTTTAACACATTCCCACTAAAAAATGGAGGTCAACAATGAAAAAACGTTGTATGGTCAGTAGTGATACTGATTTTTTTATTGTTTTCATTACGTTCACTCATTTTACCAGTACAAAAGAAGCAATTGCTGATAATTTAAGAGACAGCATTAAAAAAGTATGGAGGAAACTCAGGAACGAAAAGAAGCATTGGAAAAATTCCATATAGAGGTAAATTAGTGCATAAATGGTTTACCGGGTGTTTCAGAAGTATCGGCTTTCTTTGATTTAATAATAAATAGCATACCAACCACTATACGATTTGGTATGCTATTTGACTTGTTAATTCAGTTTTTCTATATCAAAAGTGAACTACTTAGGTTAACAGACACTCTTTTTCTCCGCTATTCCGTTGTTGCCGTTTGCGGGGGTGCTTTCCGTGCCAGGCACATAATGCCGGCAATCAGATAGAATATTCCGCTGAATATTAGCCCGCCAAAGGTGATGATAGCAAAAAGCACTGACGTGACGATTAAAATGATTCCTGCAGCTTTTGGCTTTTTATTACCTTTCACGAGTACGATGGAAACAATACCTAAAATAAGTCCAAGAACAGAAAGGACAACGAGAAACCAGCCGCCGCCCTGTAACATTTCAAGAGCAGCCTCCATATTACCCGCTGAAAGTTCAGGATTCTGTTGTGTTATTTCCTCTTCTGCCTGATCCCAGGCGGCTTCATTGTTAAAAAGCCATACCATGAATCCGCCGACTAAAGCAAAAAAACCATAAATGAGTGCACCAATAACAGTTAATACAATTTCACCAGTTCTGCTCATACAAACGCCTCCCATCTCTTCTTCATGAGCTTATGCGACATATCAATTGATTTATTCGATGCTCACATATTTTATCAATTGTAACACAAAATAGTCCAACCTTTCTTCCATCAGGTAATTGGTCAGATCAGTCATGCCAAACGCCTCCCAGCCGGGGTATACTTCCGGCGGGCCATCCAAAAAGGTTATTAATGCCATAATATCCCAATATCGATTATAACACATATCGGCATACTGCTGATAAGCCCGCAAAAATGCTTCAGCCATTTCATACCCGTACGGCATGGCCAGATTTACTCGGCAATGTCCGACATCGATCTCACGTGGTCCTTTGCAGGCGTTTACCCAATCCACAACACCACTGACGGATCCTTCACGCCATAGCACATTGGCAGGATGATAGTCGCGATGGATAAAACATTCATACATATCTGGCTCCGGCCCTTTTACCAAATCAAGTGCTCTTTCCCATGTTCGTGGAACACTTGACCAATCCGGCACATTAAACGTATCAGGATCATGGTACGAATAATAATCGTACATCCCTTTCAACCTCCCATTCCACCAAAATATTTTAAGAATTTTAATAAAAACCGTGACAAATTTATTTCCTTTTGTTACACTCATATTGAATAATAAAATAGTTTGAACACTACTAGGGGTGCCCAAAAAACGTGGGCTGAGAGGAAAG
>NZ_DATGTI010000066.1:0-24183 GCF_035301925.1 Lentibacillus sp.
TGGCGGATTTCAGCTGGCACATGCTGCAAGTGATGAAGGCATCAGAGCGGTCACACATATGGCCGGAAAAGACGGGAAGGGTTCGAAGGCGGCTGCCGGGTCGCCGGCGGAGTCCATCATCCCGCGCTGTGTCTATACATTCCCGGAAATCGCCAGTGTCGGCATGACAGAAGCCCAGGCAAAAGAAAAAGGATACCGCGTCAAGACGAAAAGGGTCGATATCGCAGCCAACGGCAAAGCCATCGCTGCAGGCGAAAAGAGCGGCTTCATGAAACTGATTGCCGAGGAAAAATACGGAGAAGTGCTCGGCGTCGTCATGGTCGGCGCCCATGTCACCGAAATGATTAGCCAGGCAACATCCTACATGCACCTCGAAGGAACCGTCGACGAAATCGACAGCATGGTATTCCCGCACCCTACCATTTCCGAATCTATGGGTGAAGCAGGAAGCGCGTGGCTTGAGAAAGGGATCCATTATAGCTGATATATTTGATGAGGAGGATTTTCGGCTGTGGCCGAAAATCTTTCTATTTAAACGTGGCCATAGCCGTTGTGCGGTGGTCATTTTTTTCCGGTGTGAGATTCGTGTAAGATTAGGGTTGAAACGGGCGAGAGCGGAGGTAAAACGTGCGGAAGCGGGGCTGGAACAAGCGGGAGCGGGTCCGAATCGTACGACAGCAGCCCGAAATCGAGCGACAGCAGCACCAAAACGTGCGACAAACTGATCAAACCGTGCGACAGCGTCACCAGAACGAGCGGCAAGCCGGTAACATTTTTATTTGATCAATCGGCGCCGCGCGCAAAACTAAAATTATTAGTCGTTACAACTGAATCGAGAAAAAGTTGACAAACTCACTATTGACAAAATGACATAACCCTTACACAATTAAATTGTATAGCTAAAATAAAAGTAGTTTCTCACAGGATCGTTGGGGGGTCCCTCATGAATGATTACATACTGATGCCCAGTCATATCAATAACATTCAAAGCATCTACAGTAACCATATAAAGGACATTTTTCAGTCTGCTGACGTTATAGATAACAGGCTTCCTCTGGATAAGATAAGACAGTTGTATGTAGAAGACAGGGACAAATTTATTAAAGTTATAGATGAGTTGACATTAAGGGGATTTCAGTTTTATACAGAAAAGCCGAATAACATTCTTCCTTCTTTTTCATGTGAAATGAAAAGGTTTATTAACGTTTCGTCAAATCAAGACTTTTATCAGAAGCTCAACTTTCAGCGTCTTGGACTGACGGGATTTATCAGCAGGTTCAAGGTTGATAATGACTTCTTTTTTCATAATATTCCGGTTGAATGCTTCAAGTATATCAATGCATCGATTAATGATAGCGAAATAATCGAGGAATTTCAGTTGGCTGGATTTAAGATTACCTCACCAGAATCAACTCAGTGTAAGCCTGAACCATTACAGTCTGAAAAAAATCAGCCAGAAGAACCATTCCGGTCACAGCCGTCCAATAGTATTACGAAGGAGGATCCCGTACCTTTTAAAGTGAAAACATATAACAGACAGTCCAGATCCGACTCACTTTTAATAGAGGATATTTTCCATGAGAATAAATATAACCTATTTCGCAGATTTTGCCATAAAAATCATATTGATTCAGCGGAAGAAATTACCGTCGACCTTTTGAATGCATTTAAAAATACGAAAGGTGTCGGCTTACGCAGGTATGAAATGGTGCTTGATCGGCTTGAATCATATGGGTTTGCGTATTTACGGAAAGAAGAAAACAACAACGATGAGGCGTTTGTCATTTCTTCGGAGAAAATCTTTGCTTCGTTCATGACCATCGAGGACTTCTTTTATGAAAATAAATTTAAGAAATTCATAACGTACTGTAATGATACAGGGTTAAAGAGAGTTAGTGAGATTAAGAACAAGCATATAAAAGAATTCTCTGACCTGCCAGGTGTAGGGAAGAAAAAAGTAGACGATATTACGGAGAAGCTGCAAGCCTTATCTGAAGAGCTGGATGCGGGTAATCAGCATGTGTTTTCTTCGGGAGATCTATACCCTTACTTAAAAGCTGCGAGCATTAGTCATCTGCTGGAAATGCTGGAAATTGAAGCTGACTTCAGATCGAACATGTTGGTCAGTGAATTGGAAGGCAAGGATCTTCGGGAAATTGAAGGATTAGGTAATCCAGCGCCGGTATATGAGCTTTCCTATGAACTTCAAAAACTGTCCAGTCCGGAAACTGTTTTGAAAGAGGCCAAGTCAAAGCTTACGGATCGGGACCAGGTTATTGTCAATATGCGTTTCCTTGAGGATAAAACCCTCGAAGAAACAGGTCGTGACTTAGATATTACCAGGGAAAGAGTACGTCAGCTCGAGAACAAACTGGTTGATAAACTGGCACAGTATCTTGATAATAATAGATTTCACTACATTCTATTAATTGTCTTTACTAATAAATTATTTATTACTTACGATGAACTGCTTTCGGTAATTGGAAAAGAGAACGCGGATATTTTGCAATTGCTGAAGCAGAAGGATACTTCCGTCTATTATGCCGAAGAACTGAATGCCTTTTTCCTTGAAAAAGAGAAAAGAACCAATTTTATTCATAGGCTTGAGGATATTATTGAAGAACTCCCGGAGACGTTTAACTTAAAGGATTATAAAAACTCATTGGATCACATTTTTGGAACTGACCACCATTTGAATTACAGGGACATTCTTGAGTTTTATGGGTATAACCAATATGGTACCCTGTTTTCTCTTAACAGGCTCAACATTATTAACGTCATCGAATACATTTTCCAATATTATATTCATGAGCCACTTACGCTGGATGAGCCTTCCGTAGATATTCTCAGAGAGCTTGCGGAAAAGCATTTTGATTACCAGTTGGGTGACTCTCTGCGGTCGATTCAGGGTCGGATACGGGATTCAGAAAATATTATTCTGGTCGATAAAAACACCTTCCAGTGGTTTGAACCGGACATGAACGATCAACACCTTATTGATGAAATCAGGAGCTATTTAACGAACGTATTTGAAAACAGAGAGGTCATAAACGTTAAGGAAATCTATCAGAACTTTGAGGCTAAACTAACCGAAAACAGGATTTTTAATAAATACCATCTCTATTCACTGATAAAATACTTTCTTGATGATGAGTTCATTATTGGAAAGGGAAACACGCTCAACATTTACCGTGAAAAGGATAATAAGCTCAGTGTAGAAGACCGTGTCATCAAGACTATAAAAAGCTTCGGAGGTACTTGTTCCAGGGATCAGCTTGAGGAAACCTTGAAGTGGCCAAGATATAAGATTGACCTCGCTATCTCTTCATCAAACCAGGTTGTCACCTGGGAACGAAACAGGGTGAAGCTGTTTGATTCCCTGTTAACAGAGGATGAAAAAGCAGAATTAATGAAGCTTGTTGAAAAGAGCATGAAGAATGGCTATACGACCTCCACGTTAATATTTGAGCAAATGATGTTTCATCCAAGGTTGGCACCACTGATTCAGAAGAAAGAAATCAATACGTCTACAAAGGTATCAGCAATCGTTAAAAATATTATGCCGTCTGTAAAAGGGCGCCAGAAATTCCTATATAAAGAAGGCAGCAGATTTACAAGCTTTGAAGAGGTTATTGTGGATCATTTCAGGGATGAAGTAAATCGCAGTGAGATGCAAGCCTTTATCTTAGAACACGGATATAAGGAATTAATGGCCTCCAATATTTTGGATAAAATTTTAAAACACGATTACTTTATGGAAATTGATCTGGGGGTTTACTACCCAACTGATAAATTCCATATATCAGAAGAAGCTGTTCAGGCCTTACAACAGTTTTTGAAGGAAAAAACAGGTCATCAGGAATTTATCTCGCTCAGCAATGTGGAAGGCTATCGCAGTTCGCTGCCTCCCATTGATTTTCGCTGGAATCCTTTCTTAATGAAAAGCATCCTAACCCATAACGGCTACCGTCAAATTGAGAAAAAATATAATGATTACCGGTACGATATGATTCTATTAGTCTCTGAATCAAGTACGATTAAAACCTTTGATGAACTGGTTTATACGCTTATAAAAAATCAATATAATGGCAACATGCATGAATCCGAAGTCTATGACTTTTTGGCTGATAAAGGGGTTTTAAGGAAGAAGAACAGTGAAAAAACACTTCCTTATGAAATCAGAAGTGAATCTGATTTGGTCTATGTCGATGAAATCGGAATCGTCCATGTAAGGTAGGTGAAGAGATGTCGTTAAAAGATCTAGACTTAAAATACAAATATCGATCCTCACAGGATGAAATTCACAGGGACTTTTACGAAAAATGTTTGCAGGAAGCAGTGAAATACGACCGGGCAGTAGGCTATTTCACCAGCAGCAGTTTAAGTATCCTGGCAGAGGGACTCGACGTTTTTATTGAAAAGGATGGAATCATTCGCATTATTGCCAATCCCCATTTAACCAGGGAGGACGTTGAGGCGATTGAATTCGGCTATAAAGCCAAGCACGATGTCATCATTGAGTCGATGCTGAGAGAATTGGAAATGAGCAGCCAGACGATTAAGGAGGACGCATTTAATACGCTGGCCTGGCTCATTTATAAAGATAAATTGGAAATCAAGATTGCTTTTACACAAAACAATAGCATCTATCATGAGAAATTTGGGATTTTCTATGATGAGCAGGGGAATCGTGTTGCTTTCTCCGGCTCCTCCAATGAAACGGCTGGGGGCATCCGCAATAACTTTGAAAAAATTGATGTCTTTTTCAAAGAAGAGGAGCTGGAACGCGTTAATGATATGGAACAGGATTTTGAAGATCTCTGGAGTGACTCCACACCAAGTCTTTCTGTAATTGAAATTCCTGATATTATTAAGGAAAAATTATCAAGTTATAGAAAAGGATCAAAACCAATGTCAAAAAATCCTAAACAAATAAAACCAAGACCCTACCAGGAAAAGGCCATCCAAGCAGTGGTGGACAACGACTGGCACGGTATACTGGAGATGGCGACAGGTACGGGAAAAACGATTACGAGTTTGCTGATTTCAAAGGAATTTGCGAAGGAACGAGGACGAATTTTCCTGGTCATTCTTGTTCCCTTTACCCATTTAGTGGATCAGTGGATTGAAAACTGTGAAATGATGGGGTTTGAACATTTTACGAAATGCTATGGCCCGAAAAAATCCTGGATGAATCAGTTGCAAACTTATGTCCGTGATTTTAACCTCGGTGTCGTCGATCAGCACGTAGCAATTACCACCTATCGTTCAGCAGCATCCAAGGAATTTAATGATTTAATCTCCAAAATCAGAGGGAACTCTTTTTTAATTGCCGATGAGTGCCATTACTTCGGAGTGAAAAGCATGAGGAAAAATAAGCTGGGAAATATGGATGCGAAAGTTGGTCTGTCTGCCACGCCACAGCGCTGGTGGGATGATTCCGGTTCAGCTTACATTGTATCCTTCTTTGGTCCGGTGGTGTACGAATATGATATGCGAACAGCGATTCAGAACAAAGCGCTGACCGAATACAGCTACCACCCGATTAAGGCCGAATTTAATGATGATGAATTGCATCGGTATGAACAGCTTACCAAAAGGCTCATTTATTTATACAGCGATGAAAAAGCTAACAGCGACGAAATCAGTGAAGTCAATCGAAAGAGAAGCATGATTATAAGTAAAGCCGAACACAAAAAAGAGCTGCTGTTCGAAATGCTTGCTGACAAGCAGCGGGAAAGTGTGTCCCATACGCTGGTATACTGTGCGCCCGGGGAAATAGAGGAGATCACGAAAAACCTTTCTGACCTGGGCTATCGTGTTCATCGGTTTGACTCTGAAGTTGACATGGATGAACGAATGAAAATCCTGGACGCCTTTGATAGAGGTACCATTCAAATTTTAGTGGCGATAAAATGTCTGGATGAAGGGGTTGATGTGCCAAGTACCAGGGAAGCTTTTTTTCTATCGAGTACATCGAACCCGAGAGAATTTGTACAGCGAAGAGGACGAATTCTCAGAAATCATCCCAATAAAAACATTGCCAGAATCTATGATTTTATCGTTCTGCCTAGTCTGGCATCGGATCAAATGTATAAAACGATCGCATCAAAGGAGCTTCCCCGTTTTTCCGAGTTTTCGAGATTTGCCATTAATAACTACAATGCGAGACAGGAGATCGGCCACTATCTGGAGCCCTATCACTTGGAGTATTTAATGGATAAATTACCGTGGGAAGTATATGAAGAATTTCAAAAAATGGAGGGTAACGATGAAAACAACGAAGGAATTAGACCAGAAAATCAATGAATTTCCAGAGCATCTTTCTCAATTGGCGAAGTTTCTTATGAAGGATATTGAAGGTGGCAATCTGTCCAATTCGCAGATTGAGGATCGCATTCGTCAGGAAATCAGAGAAACCGTGTTGGGGGAAATGAATAAATGAAACTGCAAAAAATCTATATGAAAAACTTCAGACAATTTTACGGTGAACAGGAAATTGAATTTTCCGCGGGAGATCAGAATGTCACGATTATCTTCGGGGAAAACGGAAAAGGGAAAACAGGTATTTTCCGTGCCCTCATGTTTGGTTTATATGGAAGTATTCATATTGAACAAGATAATCCGAATGAAGCATTACACTTAGTGAACTTCATCGCACTGGAAGAATCGAACAATATGCCAATTGAAGCAAAAGTAAGACTTCAATTTGAATCCAAAGGCAAAAACTATGAACTGCATCGCAGCATTATGGGTGTCATGGCTGGAAATGACATTAAGGAACGTATGGGGGATGTAGAGCTGTATATTACGGATGAGAATGGTAATTTCAGTCCTGATCCGATTACAGATGAATTCGAAATTCAGCGCCTGATTAATGACATCCTCCATGAAAGCATTAAAGACTTCTTCCTGTTTGATGCCGAGAAAATCGAAACCCTGGCGAAAACAGATAAAAACGTCAAAGAGGAAGTTAAAAATGGGATTGTGAAGCTCTTGCACATCGACAAGCTGGAATCGGCCATTAACCTGCTTACAAAGCTTCATGCCACAGAAAAACGCAGACTGCTGCAGGATTCTAAAAACTTGGATTTAAATCAGAAGCAAAACGAAATCGATAATCTAACAAACGAGATTTCCGATTTAGAAGAAAGAATATCCATGAAGGATGCAAACATTCAGGCCTGTACACAGGAAATCGCCGATGTTGAAGCCAAGCTATCGGAAAATGAAGATGTGAAGAAGATTCAGGAACGCTATCATGAAACACAGGAAAAGAAAACTTATGAGCTAAAATTGTTAAAAGCCAAAAAGGATGAAATGAAAAATACCTTAATCAGTAATGGACCCAACCTGATATTGAAGGATACCTATTATTCTGTGAAAAACTATCTGGACCAGGTGTTTGTGGATCAAAAGGATTTGATTCCGATTGAGGTCATAGAGAAGTCCTTAAATGAAATGGTCTGTGCCGCCTGTGGAACAGATCTGAGAGAGAATCCTGATCATTTGAAGAATGTGGAGTTTTTAAAGAATAATTTCAAGCGTTCAAACTTAACGCCATTGATTTCCTTAATCACATCAGTTATCCATGACTACCAAATCAGTGAAGAAGAGATTATTCATACGATTGACAGCAATCTAAAGGATTTCAGGAGCATTAAAGACAACATTGCAGCCATTGATCAGCAGCTGGATTCCTTCCAGATGGATATTGCCGACAAAGCACAGCAGCAGGAAAACCTAAGTCATCTGGAATCAACTTTAACACAGAAGAAGCAGGATCTGGAGAATTTTAAAGTTGATATAGCTAAGATGAAGGACCAGATTGCGGAAAAGGAAAAGGATAAAAATGCACTAGAGAAGGAATTTAATCGATTAATTCGTCAAAATGAAAGCCTGAAAGTAGATGCGAAAGTTCTTCAGTATATTGATGATTTAAAGAGCGAATTCCAGCGGGTCTTTTCTGAGTACAGTGACAATATGCGCCATAAATTAACCGAGGAAGCAACAGCCATTTTCAAAGTCCTCATTGATCGTAAAGATAAAGACCTGATCAGCAAAATTGATATTAATGAAAAATATGAAATTGAAATCATGGGCTGGGATCAGGTCAACATTACCCAGGATATTTCTCAGGGTCAGAGACAGGTGGTGGCTTTATCCTTTATCACTGCTTTGGCTAAGGTAGCTGCCGGGGATTATGCGGATATTTCCTTCCCATTATTTATGGACACGCCGTTTGGAAGAATCAGCGGAACCAACCGGGACCAGCTGATCGAAAACATACCACAGCTCTCTTCCCAGTGGATTCTATTGTTAACCGATACGGAGTTGTCAAAAACAGAGGAAATGCAGTTCAAAGCGACCGGCAAACTAGGCAAATGGTATAAATTGGACCAGATTAAAAAAGGACATTCTGAAATTGTCGAGCTAGACCTTCAGGAATCCTTAGCAACTAGGGGGTAAATCATGGACTTTTTAATGGAACAAATACTTTTTCACACGAGCGAAAAACACCAGGAAATCTATATCCATTTAAATAACAAATATGATATAAAGTATCAGGATTTGTTCAGTATCTGTGCAAGCATCGGGTTTAAACATAACCGGAAAGTACCGATAGAGACCCGTGGCAGAGAGTTCCGTTCCAATTACTTTAACTCGAGTCAACGAGCAACCGCTTATTCTATTATTCTCGCAGATCCCGAGCTTGGAAAAAATATTGAACAATTCGAGGATGTTGAGTTTAGAAGAAAGGCTAGAAGGTTGTTGGAAGAGTATGCGGAAGGCGGTATGGAGATACTGGTGGAAGAGGTTTTCGGCAACCGATGGGATGGCAACATATTAGATCCGAATTATATGGAATATGAAATTGATATTCTTGGGTATATTTATGCGGAGTCTAAGGCTGTGCCGTTTTGATTAGGATTATCTACCTTTCAAAATATGTCTGATCGTAAATGATAGCAGACTAAAAACGTAGCTCTTTTGAAACATGTTTCTTCCTGATACCCGGTTCTTAAAAATGGCCATCGCGGTTATGCGGTGGCCACTGATGTGAAGTGCAGTGTTCGAGCAGGAATGTTGCCAGAACGAGCGATGCCCCGATCAAAACGAGCGGGAGCAGCATCAAAACGAACGATATTCCGGTCAAACGAGCGAGAGCAGGCTCCGGTAAATTAAATCCTTTTTATGAGTTCTCCAATATTGTACACTTTCCCGGCTTGGCTATATGATTAATATAATAGAAGATGACGATCCACAGGCAGGAAATTGGTACATTTTTTGAATAAGTGAAAAGATTTCAGGTAAGAAATGAGATATGTTGCTTTTGGCACCATGGGAATGCAGCAGGGATTTGCGAATGAAGGAGTACAGACCAATGAAACGGTTATTTATATTGGTGGCTATTTTATTTATGGTATCGATAAGAACACCGGCTTCGGTGCAGGAAACATGGGATCCCGACCAGCTGGATCCGGATACCTTTGAAAAATGGACGACGACGGTACAGGAATGGATTGCAGATCAGGATGTAACCATCGGGAACTATAAGGGGGACATTACCCAGCTATTTCAATCAGGAGAAGAGACGCCAGACACGGATGCAGCGGCCCCTTCCACTTATGAAAAAGAAGTCGTGAAGCTTGTAAATGAAGAACGGGCAAAGCGAAACCTGGAGCCGCTGGAAATGGATCATCACTTAAGCAGTCTCGCCCGTAAGAAATCCCAGGATATGGCGGACAACAACTATTTTAGCCACACATCACCAACGTATGGCTCCCCATTTGAGATGATGGAGCAGTTCGATTTTAGTTTCCGCCTGGCCGGTGAAAATATTGCGGCAGGGCAACGCAGCCCTGAACAAGTGGTGGAAGGCTGGATGAACAGCGAGGGACATCGTGAAAACATTTTGCATGAAGGATTTACACACATCGGCGTTGGCTACGTAGAAGAGGCTGGGCTCCCATATGGAACTTACTGGACCCAATTGTTCATGACTCCAAGGTGATAGGCAGATTTTTGTTAAGCGCACTAAACCATACGCTGAGCGTCACAAGAGGGGTCTGTCCCCCGCTGCGTTAAATCGTTAAAGAGTAGTGCGGGACTTCTCACTTTCTTCAGTTTCTACATATGCACAGTATTTTTCTCTTTGTGGTTCTTGAAAGTAGGATAATACGCGTTTAGTTTCGAATAACGTGTTATCTTTGTCCTTGTCCTTATACCCGGGATAGCTGCTCCAGACATAGTTTTCCGGTTTGCGTACCATTTCTGCTTTAACCGGGTTTAAGTGAATATATTTACACGCTTGAAGAAAGTAATCGATGGTATCAATTAATTTAGCATGGTAACGATCTTGGAAAACATGGCCGATCAATTTGTAGCGCTTATTAAAATATATGGCGTACCGGGAATGGATGTATTTGATGATGTTCCCCGGCGGTTCCTTTTTTGTTTCAAGAAGCAGGTGGATGTGGTTCGGCATTAGGGTATATGCGTGAACGAGAAAAGAGATGTCTTTCTTGCAGGAAGCGATAAGATCCATATAGTGCTGGTAATCATCTGAATCATAAAATATGCTTTCACGTCGATTTCCGCGGGCGGTAATATGGTAGGTAGCTCCTGGAAACCATATTCGAGGTTTTCGGGACATTAATGATTCTCCTCTCTTAGTAATAACCTGATACTAACCTGACTTAGATGTTCGAAGCAAATATACGAAATTCAACATTGACAACGCCAGACCCACTCAAAATTCAATTATGCCCTTATGAAAATTGAAAAACTGTATTGGGGGGGTCTGTCCCTCATCACATTAACGTGTTAGAGTGATGGGGGACAGACCCCGCAATCCTATTCCTCCACCTGTTTTTTAAATTCCTGAAAAACGTGACTAACTTCAGGGCCAATAACAATCTGCACGTGCTCATTATCAACTTTCACGACACCGTGTGCACCGGTTTGTTTGATTTTTTCCTCATCCACGAGAGATGCATCCTTGACAACTAAGCGCAGACGGGTCATACAATTTTCATAGTCTACCAGATTGTCTTTGCCACCGACATTCTGCAGGACTTTTTTCGCCATGTATTCGTATTTGCCATGGCTCAGCTCCAGGTCTTTTTCCTGTTCTTCCCGTTCTTCACTGAATTCTTTATCGTCTTCCCGGCCGACGACTTTAATGTTTCGTTTCACGATGAGCGTATAGAATGTGAAGTAATAAAGGACGCCGAATGCCAGTCCAACCGGGATGATCATCCACCCGCTGTCGGCAATGCCGAGGTTCAATGCGTAATCAATCGCACTGCCACCCCAGGAGAACCCATGCCGTACGTTCAGTAAATATAGTGTTGCTCCAGCGAGTCCTGTATAAACGGAATGGATAAAATACAGTAATGGTGATGTGAACAGGAATGTGAATTCAATCGGTTCGGTCAGACCTGCCACGACAGACGTCAAGCTTCCTGAACTCATCAAGGCTTTTGTTTCTTCTTTTTTCTTCTTATGCGCAGCTCTGGCAATGGCCAGCGCAATGGCTGGAATACCAAATATCATGACGACGAAAAAGCCGCCTAAAAAGTATCCTGCAGTTGGATCACCGTTCAGGAAACGTGTGATTTCACCTGTAACCACTTCACCACTGGCAGTTTCATAGCTTCCAAGGCCGAAGTAAATATACGTATTCAACACGTGATGTAAACCAAACGGAAGCAGGAAGCGGTTTAGAAAGCCAAAAATGAAAATGCCTGCTGCCCCTAATCCGACTAATCCCTGTGCGAGGGAATCAATGGCTGCTTGCGCATATGGCCACAATAATACCGAAATACCTGTAACAGGAATCATGGTGACGATAATCATGGTAATCGGAAATTTCTCTCCCCCAAAAAAGGAGAAGATATTTGGCAGTCGCGTATCTTTAAATTGGTTATAAATAAATGCTGCAATCAGTCCGGATAACACACCTCCGAAAACACTCATGTCCAAATCCGGGTTCATAATGGCCAAGCCTTCATTCAGGATCGCAATGGCCAAATACCCGGTTAAGGCAGGAATACCTCTGTCCTTGGTTTTCGCAAGTCCCATCGCGATACCAATCGCGATCAGGATATCCATGTTGTTGAAAATGGCTCCTGCTGCCTGTACTATTTGCCAGTCAAGCAGGTCTTCCGCACTGATACGGAACAAAATACCGGCAGCGGGAAGTGCCACAATCGGAATGAGCATGGATTTCCCCAAGTTTTGCATGAAACGTTTCATGGTTTATTCACCTCTCCTTAAATCGGTGTACGTGATTAATTGAAAATGCTCCTTATCCCCAAGTTTTTTTTTCGTTTTTGGATGTGTAATGGCAGCCAGCTCCTCTAAGCGCGGTGTGGCGTATGAGGAGTTTTCCATAATGGATTTATCCAGATATGCCGGGTGGCACATGATTTCTACCGTTTCGGCATCTTTGTAATGATTGAGAATCGTTTGTGTATCCGCTAACAAAATTTCTGGATTATATTCAAATTGATCGGTTGTAACCAGCTTGGTTCCGGCTAATTCCTGATCGAAATTACTCCGGACCGGCAGCTTATATTCGTTTGCCAATCGGATAAAAACAGGCAGTATCTGTTCCCGATTATTGATGTGATGGTGACTGTCTAAATGGGTAGGCGTCAGACCGGAATCGAGGAAAGCCTCAATTTGGGCTTTCCATTCACGGTATAGCTCATCCTGATCAACATGGAATTTAGCGGCATAGTGATGCAGCTTTTTAAAATTTCCATCAGCATCGACGAGGGTCTGATGGCTGTCAAGCAATGGTCTGCCACATGTCAGGGTTAGATGTACACCTATCCCCAGGCTTTTGTGCTGCCTTCCTAGTTCATAGGCGTGTTCTGCTCCGGGCATATTGGTCAGGCATGTCGTAGAAGTCAATACACCCTCAGTATGAGCATCGATAATGCCGTAGTTGACTGCTCTTGAATAGCCGAAATCATCGGCGTTGATGATGAGTTTTAACATGGTTACCCCTCTTTCCAGTTATGTTATTTAAACTCCGGCCAGTACACTTTGTTGGCTTCAATCAAATCATCAAGGATAGCTTTTGCTGTCGGTGCATGCACAACCGTCCTGTTCAGTGTGAGTGCCTGCAGCAATTTGTTGTAGCTTTTCTCGTAGTATGCCTCAACAATCAGTTTTTCGCTGGCATGCTGATTTTCAATGAGCCCTTTATAAAAGGTAGGAATGTCACCTATTGAAAAAGCTTTTGGTCCATGATTCGTCAGAACAGCAGGCACTTCAACTAAAGCGTCTTCGGGCAAGTTGGAAATGATGCCATTATTTTCGGTAATGACGATGTACGTTTCCTTTAAGTTAAATAGGAGGGAGGCGGCAGCACGGATCATATAAACACCGTGAATGTCAGCCTCAATATTGATATCATTTGTCGTCTGCTGTGCAATAATATGGTCGCACAGTTCGTGAACACGTTTTTCCCTTCCGTTGATCACCTGTCTTGCCCGTGTATTATCAGGTGATTCTTTTTGTGCCAAGTCATCCGGATACAGGTAGTACTGCAGATACGTATTTGGCAAAAATTCCGGGAAGTCGATCAGCATTTGTCTGGCTTTCCTGAAAGTCTGTATCCATGATTGATCATTGGCAATTTCTTTGTCCGTCGGGATGAAGTCGCCGCCCGTGATTTTATCTTTAAGTTTCTGAGTCAGGTCATTGCCTTCTTTATCAAGGATTTTGCTGAACCAGCCAAAATGATTCAAACCGAAATATTCCGGTACAAGTTCCCATACATCTTTCTCTAGAAGGTCTGCATAACTTTTCATGATGGCAATCGGCATATCGCAAATGTTCAGAATCCGGTTGTCATCAGGGAATTCCTTTTTGAGCGCCAGCCCTACAATGGCTGCAGGATTTGTATAATTCAGTATCCAGGCATCTTTTGAATATTGACGGATGTCACGAACCAGTTCAGTCATGTCCTTAATAGAACGCAGGCCGTATGCCATCCCGCCTGCACCGCTTGTTTCCTGGCCAACGACGCCGTGCTTGATAGGTATCTGCTCATCAAGCTCACGCATGGTGAGTCCGCCGGTTCTGATTTGAATAAATGCAACATCGATGTTGCTGAACGCTGTTGATTTGTCTGTTGTATAGGTAAAATTCTCAAGTTCAGGATAGTGCTCCTGAAGCATGATTGCTGCTGCTTTCGCTATTTTTTCCTGCCTTGCTTCATCGATATCATAAAATGTGATCGATTTAAGTGGAAAATTTGCTTTTTCTTCAATCAGGCTCATGACGATGCCAAGTGTGTATGTGCTGCCACCGCCGACGATGACCAAGTTTTTTCTGTCCATATAAATGAAACCCCTTTCCTGTTATTATTAATATGATTTTAACTCAATTTTATGCAAATATCAATACAAATTTAATACAAGTGATAAAAGGGTATAACAAGTTGTTGGAATATGGTACACTCTAAGTAGTAATTTGAGAGGTTGATAAGGAAAATGTGGAATAATTCGTTGCCATTATACAAACAAATTGCAAACAACATTAAGACAGATATTGCAGATGCAAAATTATCAAACGGGGATGCGATTCCCTCTGAAACAAAGCTTGCCCAAACGTATGGTGTGAGCAGGGTTACGGTGAGAGAGGCCATCAAACAGCTTGTCGAGGAGGGTGTTTTATACCGGATTCAGGGAAGTGGAACCTATATCAGTCATGAGAAAATCGAACACGATATTCTGAAATTACAGGGGTTCACTGAGGAAATGAGCAGTCTGGACAATAACCCATCCAATGAAATACTGGCGTTTCAGCTGATGTCCCCGCCTGAAGATGCACGTGAATGGTTAAAAATAGGGGGGGACGAAAAAGTTTATTACGTTAAACGACTGCGGCTTGCAGATTTTGAACCGCTTATTTTGGAAGAGTCCTATTTACCGGTTGATCTGTTTCCGGATTTATCGATTGAAGTGATGAAACGGTCGAAATATGAATATATCGGCAGTAAGGGCTATAACATTGATACCCGTTACGGAGAGCTTATTCCGAAGATGCCAACGGAAGAAATGATGAAACACCTGAATATAGAAGCCAGCGACCCATTGTTGTATATGCAGGCTTTCTCGACATTTAAAGATGGAACTGTTTTTGAGTACTCAAAAATATACTTCCACCCTCATAAATATTCGTTTAAAGTTGTGTCGTCGAGGTAGTGGGATAAGGGGTCTGTCCCTTGTCGCATTAACGTGTTAGAGTAGTGCGGAACAGACCCCCGATGGAGAACCGCTTGTTAATCCAGTGAAAAGCTTAGGCTGGGCAGGCGCACACCTCCAATGGAAGTATGGGAGACCCTCTGTCCCGATTTTATGATAGAATATAGAATAATAGTAGAACAGTAGAAATGAGGAGAACAGATGACGCAAAAATTAATTTTCTTTGATATAGATGGAACTTTGCTTGATGATGAAAAGCGGCTGCCGGAGTCGACCAGACAGGCGATAGCCGATTTACAGCAGGCCGGACATTTTGTGGCGATTGCGACAGGCAGGGCGCCGTTTGCGTTCAAGTCGTTACTGAACGAGTTGGATATTGGCACGTATGTCAGCACCAATGGGCAGTATGTTGTGCATAACGGCGAGGCAATTTATAAAAACCCGATTAAGCCGGACGATCTTGAGGCGCTGGAACGTTATGCGTCAGAACGCAAACACCCGCTGGTCCACCTTAGTCATGATGACTGGTACAGCAATACGCGGCATCATCCGCAGATTAAAGCAGCAGTTGAATCGCTGAAAATTGAACGGGAGATCACGTATCATCCGGGATTCTACGAAACTGGTGACGTATATCAGACGCTGTTATTCTGCACGGGCGATGGGGAGTCTGAATACGTTCAGGCATTTACGAATCTTGATTTCATCCGCTGGCATGATTATTCCGTCGATGTCATGCCAGCCGGCGGTTCCAAAGCGGCAGGTATCAGCCAGCTGATCCGGCATTTACAGATTCCCGCTCGTGATATCTATGCTTTTGGCGACGGGATGAATGATATTGAAATGCTTCAAACTGTGCAAAACAGTGTCGCGATGGGGAATGCGCCTGATGTCGTGAAAAATGCAGCGCGTGCTGTGACGAAAGATGTGAATGCGGATGGGATCCGGCATGGGCTGAAGATGGTGGGATTGCTGTAATGGGGCTTTTCGGCGTATGCCGAAAAGGCACAATCACATTTACTACCATTCTCCGGCAGCTCATTCGCGATGACGGCAAGATTGAATCAGGCTTCGAATAACCGATTCCCCAAGTTAAAAACCAAAAAATCCATCTGAAAAATTGGCTTACCCAGTTTGAAAATCATACGAGAGCGTCATTAGAATGATCGACGAGCCGGTTAAAACGAGCGAGATTGTCTTCAGACCGGCCGACAAGCTGGTCAAAACGGGCGAGAGCGCCTTCAGACCGATCGACGAGCAGCTCAAAGCCAGCGAGAAGCACACCATAACGAGCGACGCATGAGTCAAAACGAGCGGGAGCCACACTATAACGATCGACGAGCAGTTCAAAACAAGGAGGAGTGTCAACGGAACGAACGAGAGCGGTTCACCAGATCGAACCGCTACATCTCGTCGTCCTTCTATTATTTACTTTCGTCGTCCTCTCGATAAACAAAAAAATCAAAATCGGCATGAAGGTTTTTACCCGAAGTATCCTGACATTGCATGCCTACAAACGCACCTGTAAAGAAGCCGCCGCCATCCACATAATCATCAGACAGTTTATACGAATATAACGTTACCGGAACTTCAGTCCACTGCTTTCCATCAAATGAATACGAATAATGATAAGTGCTTGTCTTAACGTCAACTCTTAAGTAAACATACTCAACGTCATCAGGGACGTCAATTTTATCCTGAAGCGGTTGATCAAATGCAAAATTATCACATGTTGTTAAATCCAGAATTCTTCCTTTTTCTTCATCCCATGTCACCTGGAGAGCTGTCCAGTTACGCGTGTTATAGTAATTGACTAGTCCGGCAGCTTGCTGAAAAGATTCAGGGTGAAAGGAAACCTTTGTCTCGGCAGTAAAATTAAAGTGCTGCCAGCGCCGGGCGACATAAGCCTGTGTAAACTTTGACGTCAACGATTCACGGCCATAAAGCCGCAAATGGCCAGGATTGTCATTCAATGATGCAATATCTTCACCCAACGGAATCCGCAATGACTGGAAATGATGATTCAATTTCTTGGCATTGAAATCGTCTTTTTCATCAAAGTCCTTTTCCCATTTGACTTCATCGATTTTGGGTCCTTCTATTTCCATGGAAGGCTGATTTCCACCAACAACATATGGCCAGTCACCTTCCCATTCCAATCGCTGGATGGCCGTTTCTCTCCCTAATGGGCAATAGCCTCTCGTTTGATCCAACAATGGCTGATCGCCTTTAGGCAGTGGGCGTCCCGTCAAATGCACCAGGAACCATTCGTCGGTGTGTGTGTTGACAATGGAGGCATGCCCGGCTTTCTGAAGCGGATTTCGTGGATATGGCCATGATGTAATCAACGGGTTTTCCGGGTGAACGTCGTATGGCCCCCATAAATCCCTCGAGCGTGCAATCGTCACTTGGTGCTCATATTTTGTCCCGCCCTCAGCTGTCAAAAGATAATAATAGTTGTTGAACTTGTATAAGTGCGGGGCCTCGGTCAATTTGATATCGGTCCCTTTAAAGATGACTTTCTCCGGACCAATGAGTTTTTGTTTTGCATGACTATATTCCTGCAGCACAATCCCATAAAAATCATGTCGCCCTATACGGTTATCCCAAAGCATGTTCACCAAATATTTCCGGCCGTCATCATTGTGGAATAAAGAAGGATCGAACCCGGAGCTGTTCAAATAAACAGGGTCTGACCATTCCCCGTCAATCGTATCACTTGTCACAAGGTAATTATGACAATCCTTCCAGGCACCATCGACCACTTTAACATCGGTATAAGTCAGCCAGAACTTTCCGTCAGAATAGGAAAGCGCAGGCGCCCAGACACCGCCGGAATCGGGATTGCCTTTCATATTAAGCTGGTTCAACCGGTTCAACGGTCTTGAAACCAGCCGCCAATGTTTTAAATCCTTAGAATGATAGATGCCCACGCCGGGAAACCACTCAAATGTTGAGACAGCAATATAATAGTCTTCCCCGGCACGGCAGATGCTTGGATCGGGATTAAATCCTGTCAAAATCGGGTTTTGAATTATCCCCATATGATCACCTCTTTATAAAATTTAGTTAAGCATTATAAAACTTAAAAAAATGTTCAATTGAAAATGCGGCCACACCTAAAGCTGTCGAGTGAGCTGATAATTCGGAAAAGTTGATTTGCAACTGTCTTTGCTGAAACCAAAGCGCATGATGATTGACTTTTTCAAGTAATGGCTGTTCGATCCACTTTTTGGCAGCTGCCATACGGTTGCCTATAATGACATATTGGGGATTAAAGGAATTGATAATATTAATGATACCGATTCCTAAATAATCACCAATGGCTTTAAAACGTTTAATGGCTTCCTGATCGCCTTCTTCTGCCAGATTCATCATCTTTTCCAAAATATTATCCTCATTTTTAATGCCAAAATGAGCCGTGTTATTGATTAATGCTTGTTCAGATGCGTAAAGTTCCCAGCATCCATTATTGCCGCATCTGCACCTGGCTCCGTTAGCTTCAATGGTCATATGGCCCATTTCGCCTGAAAACCCATTATTTCCCTGATACAACTTCCCGTTCAGTATAAGGCCGACACCAATTCCAACGCCTACACTGACATAGATAATATCGTCAGCATCAGTGCCAAACTTTTTTTCGCCATAGGCTCCAGCGTTTGCTTCGTTTTCAATGATGACGGGACAGTCATACGTTTCTTCCACAATTGTCTTTAAATCAATATTCTGCCAGCCAAGGTTAGGGGCCAGCAGCACTTTTCCGTTCTTATCAGTTGCACCAGGGACACCAATGCCAACGCCGACAATACCATATCTGCTTGAAGGGGCAGAGGCGATCAGGAAATCAACTATTTTAAATAATGTCGCTTTGATGCCGTCAAAACTCAGCTCGTTAAATGTCAGAGACTTTTTCTGACAAACGTTTCCTTTCAGATCGGTCAGAATACCGAATATGTAATTAACCCCAATATCAATACCGATTGAATAGCCTGCCACCTCATTAAACAGCAGTATGACCGGTTTTCTGCCTCCGCTCGATTTGCCGGGTCCCTTTTCATAAATCAGCTCCTCATCCAGTAATTCATTCACCTGTGAAGATACGGTTCCTTTGTTTAATCCTGTTTTCTCAGCAATGTTTGCCCGCGAAATAGGCGAATGATTCATAATCGTTTCCAGTACAAGCGATTTGTTACCACTTTTAATGGTGTTCTGATTCCAAGTTTTGTTTTGCAGCATATTACGTCATCACTTTCTTCTTTTTATTCTATTATAGCATGAAAAACTTTGTTTATCCACTGGACAAACAAAGTTTATTTTGCTAAAATTTAAAATAAGCATTCGATTTGAATGTCATCAATTAAAAATTGGGGGTAACAAAAGGTGAAAAAGAAAGCGATTACAATAATGTTGTTTATGTCGACTTTGGCTTTTTTGATGGCGGGCTGCAGTGGTGCAGAGGACAGCAACGCCAATTCTGAAGAAGGTAAAACCGTAAAGTTTATGCACTTATGGCCTGAAGGTAGTTCAGCGGAACATAATCGAATTGTGGACGAGATAATTGAAAAATATGAAAGCGAAAATGAAGGCGTTACCATCGAGCTTGAAGTTTTAAGTAACGAGCAGTATAAGGACAAAATCAAAGTTTTATCCACATCTGATGAATTACCTGATGTTGGTATGACGTGGGCTGCAGGCTATTTGGAGCCATATGTGGAAGGCGATAAGTTCGCTTCCTTTAATGATGTTTTAGAAAGTGATGGATTACAGGATTCTTTTGTATCCGGAACGACTGAAGCATTTTCAGTGGATGGCACAACATATGGTCTTCCGCTCGAACTGAACATTGCAACCGTATTTTATAACAAATCTATATTTGAAGAGCATGGGCTTGAAGCACCTGAAACACTTGAAGAGTTTCATCATGTTGTACAGACATTGGACGAAAATGGTGTGGAACCCATTGCTTTAGGCAACAGTGATCGCTGGACCGGCTCACTATGGTATATGTATTTTGCAGATCGCATTGGCGGATCGGATGTTTTGACCAGTGCCATTAATCGGGAAGGCAGCTTTGAAGATCCAGCTTTAGTCCAGGCAGCGGAAGAAGTCCAGAACTTAGTCGGTATGAATGCTTTTAATGAAGGATTTAATGGGCTTTCCGACCAGGAAGCAAAAAGTATGTTTATGAATGAGCAGACGGCTATGTATTTGATTGCAACGTGGGACTTGCCAAACTATACAACAAACGAGGAAGTGCCACAGGAATTCAGAGACTCAGTAGGATACTTTGATTTCCCGACGGTTGATGGAAACGGTGATAAAAACAGTTATGTAGGCGGACCGGGTGTTGGCTTGTTTGTCGCTGAAAACTCAGAAGTCAAAGAAGAAGCAAAAGACTTTGCATCTTTCTTTGTACAGCAATGGGGAGAAAAATCTGTTTCAGAAGCGGGTGTGATTCCGGCTACAAAAGTGGATGCTGATTCGCTGGATCTGCCGCAGATGTATGTGGATGTATTGGATGATCTGAATAACGCAAGCAATATAACACTGTTTGCAGATGTGCAAATGAGTCCTGATACGGCTGAAGTCCACTTAAACCAGATTCAGGCATTGTTTGGCGGGGAAGTCACGCCGGGGGATTTTGCAAAGGCACACGAGAAAGCACTTTCGGAAGAAGAATAGCAGTGAATAAATTCATCTTAAGAAGCTCAAACAATTAAAGAAAAGGGCATTCCGGAATAATGTGTGCCCTTTTCTGATTAAAAAAAAGCATCAGGGCTTTCGCCAGTCTTAACTGGCGAGGAGCCAAGCTTTCCAATAGATTTGGGGTTGTATGCAATGAATAAAGTTATGTCCAATAAATGGATCATCGCTTTGTACGTTCTGCCGGCCTTATTGCTGATTGGTGTATTAATCTTCATTCCTTTAATCCTGACAGGTTATTATGGCCTGATGGATTGGGATGGCATCGGAAAAATGGAATTTATTGGGCTGGACAATTACATCACGGCGATACAAGACTTGAAATTTTGGGATAGCGCATTTCATTCTTTTTTACTGGCAATATTCTCAACGTTAAGTCTAGTAGTCTATCTTGCTATCTCGATGATCCTTGCCTCGAAAATAAAGGGAGCAGATTTGTTAAGAAAAATTTATCTCATCCCGATGCTTTTATCCTCAGTGGCAATCGCTCAGCTGTGGATTAAGGTATTTAATCCGGCTAATGGGATTCTGAACCGGATTTTAATGTCAATTGGATTTGAAAATCCGCCAGCATGGCTTGCGGATACGGATATTGTCCTGTATGCGATTTTTATTCCAATTTTATGGCAGTATGCAGGTTTTTATATATTAATCTATTATGCTGCGCTGAAAAATATCCCTGAGACGATCATTGAAGCGGCACGGATAGATGGGGCATCCCCACTGCAGATCGCGTACAGAATTAAGTTGCCGTTAATTAAGGGCGTCGTTAAAGTTACGATTGTACTGGCGATTGTCGGATCATTAAAATATTTTGATCTGATTTATGTGATGACAGGTGGCGGGCCGAATGGAGCCAGTGAGGTCATGGCTTCCTATATGTATAAGCTGGCATTCAGCACGAATGAATTCGGTTATGGAAGTGCCATTGGGTTTCTACTGCTTGTTATTACATTGATTGTGACAGTGATTGTCCGGAAATTAACAGCTGATCAAGACGAAATCCAATATTAGAGAGGAGGTCCTGCCATGAACCGCATTGGATATGTGTTTCTGTACATATGCTTAGGGATAGTAGCTGTATTTCAAATTTTCCCGATCATTTGGCTGTTTCTCTTTTCATTAAAAAGCAACAGCGAGATTTTTGCAGGATCACCGTTTGCTTTGCCAAAGGAGTGGCTCTGGGAAAATTACTTGAAAGTATGGGAAGGCGGTATTGGCCTGTATTTCTGGAACAGCGTCTGGATCACGGCGGTCGCGATTATACTCACTGCTTTATTGGCGAGCATGGCAACATTTGCGATAACCCGAATGCAATGGAAGTTGAACAAACTGGTGCTCGGGTTGTTCATGGTCGGTCTGATGATTCCGATTCATTCAGCGATCATTCCATTGTTCAGCATGTTTTTGAGTGTGAACCTGATTGATAATCCATGGTCGATTGTGATTACATATACAGCCTATAACCTGCCGATAACGATGATGATTTTGCTTGGCTTTTATTATACATTGCCACGTGAAATAGAAGAGGCGGCAATCATTGATGGCTGTTCCGTTCATCGCATGTTTTTCCGGATTATCCTGCCGATGACGGCGCCGGTTTTGTCGACGATCATCATTATTAACATGATCTACAACTGGAATGAGTTTGTCTTTGTTAATACATTTATCAGTTCAGATGAATACAAAACATTGACGGTTGGTATACAAAACTTCATCGGCCAGTATATGACTGACTGGGGCGCTATCGGGGCAACATTGATCATCAGCTTGCTGCCCATTTTAGTTGCCTTTGTCTTCTTCAGTAATAAAGTGGTCGAAGGTATTTCGTCAAGCGCTGTGAAAGGCTGATAGCTTTTATGATACAGATTCCTTTTTACGTTCCACGCGGTTAAAGGCATGCAGACTCAGCCACATCGTGATAAAGGCATAGGTGCTGCCGCCAAATATGAAGGCCAGTGCAGGGAGCGTTCTCATCACGAAAAAGAGTGCTGTCAGACAGATGATCATCAAAAATGTATGAACAGGACTTACGAGCATAATCAGCAATGTGTTTTTCATAACACCGGGGATTTTCAGATCGTAGTGGACGAACACCGGAAATAAATAAAACAGACATAACAGAATCAAAAGCATAAAAGCGAACAATGGGATGTAAGTCCATGACAGATAATCGGTCATATCGGTCTGTATATAAAAAATGTTGATACCGATCAGCAGCATGACCGCTATAACCGGAATTCCGATAAGATTTGCTTTTATAAAATCCGTTTTAAAATATTGCCAGTAGGCCGGAAAAATACGTATGTCTGTTTTGCCGCGCAGCCAGTCGCGGATAATGGCGAACATAGCCACAGTTGACGGGAAGAACCCCAGGATAACGAGTCCGATAAGGGTAAAGCCGACCCATAATAACTGGATATAAGCAAAACGCATAATCCATTCCATGATTCTGTAAAGTGTACTGGCGAACATATTCATCAGGATGCCCTCCATCTTAGTTTCAAAAACTATTATACAGTATGATGGGGTGTATGCCATAAAATTGCAAATTAATAGAAAGAAAAACTTGAGGAGGAATGAATCATGACTTATTTCAACAACATTAGCAACATCAACTATGAAGGATCAAATTCCACGAACCCTTACGCTTTTAAGTTTTACAATCCGGAAGAAATGGTCGGCGGCAAAACGATGGAGGACCAGCTGCGTTTCTCTGTTGCGTACTGGCACACCTTTACCGAAGATTTGTCAGATCCATTTGGTGCCGGCACTGCTATCCGTCCGTGGGATAAATACGATGGGATGGACCGGGCAAAAGCACGTGTTGATGCAGCATTTGAGCTGTTTGAAAAGTTGAATGTGCCCTTTTTTGCTTTCCATGATGTTGACATCGCCCCGGAAGGCAGTAATTTACGGGAATCCAATCAAAATATCGATACAATCGTTGCCATGATGAAAGATTATATGAAAGACAGCAAAACGAAACTGCTTTGGAACACGGTGAATAACTTTACCCATCCGCGGTTTGTGCATGGAGCTGGTTCATCCAATAATGCCGACGTCTTCGCTTATGCTGCCGCAAAAGTGAAAAAAGGTCTGGAAGTCGGAAAAGAACTGGGAGCTGAAAACTATGTGTTCTGGGGCGGCCGTGAAGGGTATGAGACGTTGCTCAACACCGACATGAAACGTGAACTGGATCATTTGGGGCGGTTCTTTCATATGGCCGTGGACTATGCAAAAGAAATCGGCT
>NZ_DATGTI010000067.1:0-9153 GCF_035301925.1 Lentibacillus sp.
TGCCGGCGAAGACATGGCTGCATGAAGCTGCATCTGTCCTGCACCTTGGCGGCGAGGTGATACATATGAGCCATCCATTTCCACTAACTTGCTCGTATTCATCATGATATGCTTTGCCATGGAAACGCGATTGGCGTTCTCACGTCCAAACTCATCGTCAACCCGCTGCATGACAAGTGCGCCACCGCCTGCCACATGTGGGGCAGCCATTGATGTACCACTCATCAATCCGTATTCATCATCATTCAGCGTTGACAAGATTTGTCCGCCCGGGGCAGTGATTTCCGGTTTAAAGTCCAGATTCGGCGTCAGTCCCCAAGATGTGAACGCACTCATTTTCCCGGCATCCGGATTGTTGATGGTTGCTGTTCCACCATTGAAATTCAATGTGACACCTTTTCCGTCTTTCAATGCATCAGCAAGCTTGTCCCCATCATTTTTCAGCATAAACAGCTGCGGGATTTCAATGGCGGCATCGGTTGCCATGTTGACGATACCATCCGTGTTGTTATAAATGATCACGCCTTCAGCTCCAGCAACTTGAGCATTCAATGCTTTTTCAGTAAATGCCAATTCACCGCGCTGAATGAGAGCGTATTTTCCTTGTACATCCTTCCCTTCAAAATCCTCGGGGGCTCCAAGACCTGCTTCCACAACGTCAAATGACGTCTTCACATAATCAGACGGGTGTGTATTCCCTGCTGACAGAAATGGTGCACTTTCCTCTGCTCCATCAATCGTATAGTTCACCGCATCAACGTCCATATATGTGTTTTCGTATGAGGCCACTTGCAGCGAATGTTCCGCCACGCCAGGTGAGCCATTCACGCCGTAATCAGGATTGGAGACAAGCGGATAATAAAATCCATCGGCAAATTTATTCGGGTTGCCGGCAGAGATTGAAACCAGTACACCGTTATCAACAGCGCGCTCCACCGCTTGCTGCTCAGGCGCGTCAGCGTCAACAAAACCTGCCGGTGAACCAAGACTCAGGTTCAATGCATCGACACCGAGTTTGATCGAGTCGTCCATTGCCTTAACATAAATATCGCCATATGTGTACTGTACTTCCGGATCGTTGCCGAAAACCTTTAATGCAAAAAGCTGTGCTTCCGGGGCAACCCCCATGATGCCGCCATTTTCTTCATTACCATTTGCACCGACTGTTCCGGCGACATGCATGCCATGCATCGAAGCTCCGGCCCCTTTATCAAGAATTTCATCATTTTCATCCATATAGTTGTAGCCATATGGAACTTTTTCTGTATAAAATTCGCCCGGCAAATCCTCATTCTCAATCGTTTCCTGCACCGACTGTTCTGTGTGGGCCGGTTCCGTTTCGTCTGAAAGCACCATATCACGGTGAGACGGATCAATGCCGGTATCAATGACACCAACAGTCATTCCTTCGCCCTTGTAGCCGTAATCCCGCCACGATTGCTGTGCCTGGACCAATTCTTTGCTGTATTTCATATCCGGCTTTGCCTCGGGCCGTTTATACTTATTCACGATATGCACCTTGTCAACGTTGGAAATATTCTCGATAGACGCGATGTCACCCTGTTTGACTTCAGCACTGAACCCATTGACAACGGTCGAGAACTCCTCGAGATAGTCCGCCTCAATCTTTTCCGTATTCATTTCATTTTTCACGGATTTCTGCGCTTGTTTTGCCTGATTTTGCAGTTCTTTCTTTTCGGTTGGTTTCAGGCTTTTAAACGTGACACCTTTTTCAGTTGCCTTCTTGATCGGTGCATCCTCTTTCAATTCGACAATCACTCTGACTTCCTCGTCTGGATCTATCGTTTCTTTTAATTTTTTCGATTCTGTGTTAATCTTTTTCTCCGTATTCTCCTGAAGGGTTTTACTGGTGATTTCTGCAGCACTCACATGAAAGAAATGAGTAAATGCCAGCAAAAATGCCAGTAAAACGAATGAAACTCTTTTAAACATGTTCCTCCCCCTTAAATAAAGTGTCGTCTGCTCGTTTCATACCTCCTTTACTGGATTTTTGTTGTGACTTATTATTCAATTACAATTAATGTTATACAATTTTGAATACTTGTACTAGGTAAAAAAGTATCAATTACAATGAAAAATAAATTATAAATTGGTAAAAAAGTATGATGTTTTGTGACAAAAATTTAATACTTTGATAAATTTCGCCGGTTGATAAAGCAAAACTTCATTCAGTGGGGGCGTTTTTCTCCCACTGAATGTTAGTTGAGCAGAATCGGACATTTTGGGACAGTTAGCCGCCGTTTTTTGGCGGATTACTGTCCGTTACATGCGGGATAAAGCGAAACTTCATTCAGTGGGGGCGTTTTTTCCCCCACTGAATGTTAGTTGAGCAGAATCGGACATTTTGGGACAGTTAGCCGCCGTTTTTTGGCGGATTACTGTCCGTTACATGCGGGATAAAGCGAAACTTCATTCAGTGGGGGCGTTTTTCTCCCACTGAATGTTAGTTGAGCAGAATCGGACATTTAGGGACAGTTAGCCGCCGTTTTTTGGCGGATTACTGTCCGTTACATGCGGGAACGATTGACAATCCTGCAAAATGCATTAAATTTTCGGTAACGTTCGAGAAAGATGACAGGTTATCAACCTAAAGGTTACAATAACTACTGAAAGGAGTACCGCAATGACGCAATATAACCATCTTCCTGAATCAATCAGGGATTTAATCGAGAATAATCGCAATACCAATCAAAATCATGAATTCCGTGACCTTATCCGGGAAGGG
This sequence comes from Lentibacillus sp., assembly GCF_035301925.1. GTDB lineage: Bacteria > Bacillota > Bacilli > Bacillales > Amphibacillaceae > Lentibacillus. The sequence continues at coordinate 2,747 of NZ_DATGTI010000067.1, forward strand.
GGCTATGTCCCACCCGACCAGGACCTGCTAAACGATGCCATCACAGCTTTAAGTATGGGAAAAAATTTGCTGTTGAAAGGGCCGACCGGTTCAGGTAAGACACGTTTTGCCGAAACGCTTTCCAATTTGTTTAATCAGCCTATGTTCAATGTGAATTGTTCGGTGGATTTGGACGCAGAAAGCCTGATGGGGTTCAAAACGCTGGACTACGAGGGCGACAAGCAAGTTATCGAATTTGTACCCGGTCCTGTCACGAATGCGATGAAGCACGGGACATTTCTTTACATCGATGAAATCAATATGGCCAAGCCGGAGACATTGCCGCTCATCAACGGCGTGCTGGACTACCGCCGCACGATCACCAACCCGTTTACCGAGGAAATCATCACGGCCAAAGACGGTTTTGGTGTGATTGCCGCAATCAATGAAGGCTATGTCGGAACAGTCCCGCTCAATGAAGCACTGAAAAACCGTTTCATCGTGATTGACATCCCATATCTGCAAGGTGAGCAATTGAAAAAGCTAATTCAGGAAACCAGCCGTTTGGATGATGAACACACAATTGACCTGTTCGTCCGCCTCTCCGGCGATTTGATTCAGGCGGTCGACCAGGGGAAACTGGCAGAAGATGCCGCTTCAATCCGTGCATTGATGGATGCCTGTGACTTGAGTGCCATGATTCCGCCGAAAAGGGCTATTCGTCGTGCCATCGCCGATAAACTTGACGAAGACCGGGAAAAGAATTTCGTATTTACCATGGCTGAGACACTCTTTGGTTAGTACCGGGGGACGCGGGATCAGGCGGGACAAAGGGTCAGACCCCGTGTCCCACCTGACCCACATTCCCAGCAAAGTAGATTTTTGATGAGGAGAATCAGCATGTACCATTTTCGTGAAACCAATATCGATACCCGGCTTTACCTGCAGCTGCAGGGTTTGGCATCAGTCCTGTCAGGAATTCCTGACTTAAAATTTGATTATGCCTATGGGTCAGCGATTGATAAAGAAAACTTTAAATTAACAGCAAGCGCCAATTGGGGCCTCGGCAATGCCAAAGCAAGAAAAGCCGGGTTAAAAACAGACATCCTGCTGCGAACGATTGGAACACTCCATCATTCTGACATTCCGGTTATGCAACATTTTATGGATGATGTGTCCGAATCGGGACTTCCAAAATTTGCCATTCAATTATTCACGCTGTTTGAAAATATCCGACTCGAGGAAATTGTCAAAAACAAACGACCCGGAACAACAGGTTTATTCGCTGTTCGCCGCGATTATTTAAGCGAGTATTTCACCCAGCAGCTGGAGGCAAACGTGACAAGAAGCTTCTTCCTCGATGAGTTGTACTGTCTAATATATTTAATGATCCAAGCCAATACACCCGACCCTTCCTTCCCGGCAGCAAATGAACGACAAGTGAGGCAGCTGGATGTGCTGAAGCCGATTCTTTTTCAGCTGTTTGAAGCCAGATCAACACGCGATGTGGCCAGAATTGCCGAACAAATCGTCCTCAGGCTGGAAAACGATTATGCCGACATGACACATGATTATTTAATTTTTCCAATCGCCAATCTCTCCGACTATACGGAAAACAATGCATTTGATGAACTGACACGAACCGATCCACTTGCCAACGACAGCCTGGAAGAGGACGTCAATGAAGAAAACAGTGAAACATTCGATCAGGCGTTTTCCACCTGGCACAGCGAAAATGAAAATGCCGATCGCAGTCAGAATTTCATGCAATTCGAATTGGATCAAGGAACCCGGACAAGTCTGATGGGTGAAGGCGTACGTAAAACGGAAGAAGGCGATCAAGCAATGGCGTCCATTCAGGGGGCCTCAGGGAAAAGTGAGCAGAATGATTATTCCGACATGGCGGCCATGGACAAACGGCAGAATGGTCAGGATCGCGAATCAGCTGGCGGTGCCTATGGACGAGAAAACCAGTACGCCGTTAAAGTGATTAAACACGCCAAAATGCCGACTGAAGCAGATGAGGAACGGTATCGCCAATATGCTGAGGAAATCGCCCCGTACCAACGCAGGCTTTCAAAAACCATTGAGAAAATGCTGGAACATAAACGCCAGACACCGCGCGACAACCTAACCACCGGCCGGCTGTCGAAAAAATTAATCTCGGCTGTGACTGAAGAATACCCGCGTCTTTTTTACAAAAAAGATGACGAATCGAAGGAAATGGATGCCGCCTTCACATTGCTGGTAGACTGTTCCGCCTCGATGCAGAACAAGATGGAGGAGACCAAAAAAGGGATTGTCCTGTTCCATGAAGTGCTGAAAGATTTAAAAATCCCGCATGCCATTATCGGTTTCTGGGAAGAAGCAACGGGCGTAAATAATGAATACCAGCCCAATTATTTTCATGTCATCCATTCGTTCCATGATTCACTTTATCAGAATCATGGTGCGAACATCATGCAGCTGGAAGCCCAGGAAGACAACCGTGACGGCTACAGTATCCGTGTCGCCGCTGAAAAACTGGAAGCCCGCAATGAAAAAAACCGCTTCCTGCTTGTATTTTCAGACGGCGAACCAGCCGCATCCAATTACACGGAAAATGGCATCATTGACACGAACCTGGCCGTTTCCGAAACGCGTAAAAAAGATATTGACGTGATCGGCATGTTTCTCGCTGAAGGGGAGATCAGTGAACAGGAAGACGAACTGATGCGCAATATTTACGGCCGCGAACGCATCATGATTCCAACCGTTGCTGACCTGCCTGATCATTTTGCGCCGCTTCTGAAAAAACTGCTATTGAAAACGATGTGAAGTGGGACACGGGGTCAGACCCCGTGTCCCACTAACGAATCCTATCAATAACGCTTTTAGAAATGCCTGTCACTCTAGCAAGCTGCCTAATTGTAACACCTTCTAATTTTTTCAATTCAAGAATAAGTGCATCCCTTTCCCCTTTCGCCATTTGCTGCATTTTACTCCTAGATGGAATACCCTTTTCCTCAAGAAAGCGAATGACATCTTGATCAGCTGTCTTTATTTTAGGATGGTTATCCAAAAATTCATCATTGTTCGGTGTCTGCATATAGTCGATAAACAATTGGAGAGCTTCTTGACTGTCAGAAGAAAACAATTGAAGACCGAATTCGGTGTCAACAAGTGAGGGGTATCTTATATATTCGTGGAAACTTGTCCATTGATACTCGCTTACATCGCGTACCATTCCAGCCTTAGCGGGATTTTGGTGTATATATCGCAGTACCCGCATGAAACCAGGAGTATACTCGACTGTTTCACTTCTGAAACGATCCTGAAACAAATGCCCGCTGCGCTCATACTTATTGTTATACCAGAGCACATAACCAGTACTGATCCGCTGAACCACCTTTGAGATGCTCTCCTCTGTTTCTTTGATCAATAAATGCACATGATTGTTCATTAAGCAATAAGCATATAGCTCAAACTTGCTCACCTTTTTACATTTACTGATAGTTCTCAGCAGCCTAACCCTATCCTCCCGATCTTCAAAAATTATCTGCTGGTTAACGCCTCGCAGCATAATATGGTATATCCCATTCATACTCTTTTTCCTCGGTTTTCTGGCCATAGATTCAACTCCTTTCAGGGGACAAAACGTCTTTCCCATTGTCCTTCGTCCTGTTTGAGAAAATATATGATTTTTGGATCTTAAAGAATGAGAAATAAGAAAAGTGTCCTCAAGCCTGTGCTTGATTTGGAGGGATTGTACTAAAAATGGATACAACGAGGCTCAGCTTCATGCCTAGATTAAAATATTCTACATAAAAACTAAAAATCCTGCTTTATTTTTTGGGACAAAGGGGTTGGTGGGACAAAGGGTCAGACCCTGTGTCCCGCTGCATAAAAAGAATAATTACAGCGGAAGCTATCGGCAAATATGGAGTGAGAAGGCGAGTCTGATCATGCGAAGTGATGAACGATATAAGAAACATGCTAAAAACGTTCATAGGGAAACCAACAATCCTGCTATTTTGAATGATGTGATCGATAATGGATTGGAGCAATACCCAGGCCATGAAGTGGGACACGAGGCCCGACCCCGTGTCCCTGCCCAGGCCATAATGAAAAATTGACTAATAGTTGGCCCCTCCCGCCAATTCAGGATGTTGCTCAAAACAATATGGACGGGAAAACATGGCACAACACGGACAATTGAAGTGGGACACGAGGCCTGACCCCGTGTCCCTACCCAATTCAAAAACGTGTCCTTTCCCGCCGCTTCAACATGATATATTCCAAAGTGCCGGTTCCAAGGAATACACCGCATAATATAAGAACAAATCCGACCATATGATTTAGCGTGATTGTTTCATTTAAGAATATCGACGATCCAAGGACTGCAAACAGTGTATTCAGATTGAGAAAAATAGCTGTTTCGGCGGGGCCTACCTTTTTAATTGCATAATTGTACGTCATATGCCCAAATGCTGTGGCCAATACAGCACTAAACAGAAAAGCCAAACCAAGCTGCCAGTCAATCAGATTGGTTATCTCCTGAAGACCTGCTCCAAGCACCTGACTCGTGAGAAAGATAACAGCCGCGCCGATTACCAGCATGTACCCTGTTGCCAGCCTAGGGTCAAATGCGGGGTTCAGTTTACTGATCAGGACAAAGCTGAAGCCCTGCACAGCAACCCCTAAAAATACAATAAAGTCTCCAAGTGAAACGCCTGACAATTCACCTGTCCCCATCATTGTCGTTACAACCACGCCGATAAAGCCTAATACAAACCCAAAACCGCGCAGCCACGTCATACGTTGACGTAAAATCAGATAAGCCATCATCGCAGTGATAAGCGGGTTCATCCCGAGAATCAGCGATCCATTGATGCCACTCGTTAAATCCAGACCAATCGCTACAAATGAATGATGCAAGATCACATTAAAAATTGCTATGTAAGAAATAATCAGCCACTCATTTTTGTGCGGCAGCCGGAATATCCCCATGACAAAGCAAATCACCAATACGGCGACCCCTGCCGTCATCACCCGAAATCCGGTTAACAGCATTGGGTTAATTGCATCGACAAGCACTTTGATCGCTGAAACATTCAGACCCCACATCAGCATGACCAATAATAGAAGCATATAAATTCGAACCATGAATCTCTTCCCCCGGTTTCCAGAAAATAATATATCTTACTATGATAACAGGATAAGCAAGTTTTTTCCTGGTCTGGCATTTGAAAAACAATAATGTCAGTAGTTTTCAATAATGCTATAATAGCAATGTAGATTAAATTTGAGGAGGAACCAAATGGCCAAACGCCTATTTCTTTATTTACTGACAAACATTCTCGTATTAACCACCATCGTTATCGTCTGGTCAATCATTGTTACATTCACTGGAATCAGCGGCTCATTTACCAACGGTGCTGATGGATTGGCCGGCATCAACTATGAGTCTTTAATGATATTCAGTCTGCTGGTAGGCTTCATTGGCTCATTCCTCTCGCTGGCCACATCGCGCATCATCGCCAAAAAAATGATGCGGGTGAAAGTGCTGGATCCAAATGGCCAATTGTCCGCACAGGAACGCGCCGTCGTTGAAAAAGTCCACAGGCTGTCCCGCGCTGCAGGCCTGATGCATATGCCGGAAGTTGGTATCTATCAATCCCGTGAAGTAAACGCGTTTGCGACAGGCCCGACCAAAAAACGGTCACTCGTTGCCGTTTCACAGGGGTTATTGAATGAAATGGATGATGAAGCGGTTGAAGGTGTTATTGCTCATGAGATCGCGCACGTGGCAAATGGTGATATGGTGACCATGACACTGCTGCAGGGGATTATCAACACATTTGTCGTGTTTTTATCCCGGATTGCAGCGATTCTTGTATCACGCCTTGTGCGTTCAGAACTGCAGACAGTCGTGCATTTTGCTTCAATCATTATTTTTCAGATTCTTTTCTCGATATTCGGCAGCATTGTAGTTAGTGCGTTTTCAAGATATCGTGAATATCATGCCGACCGTGGCGGTGCCGATTTGGCCGGACGTGATAAAATGGCCCATGCGCTCCGTTCATTGAAAAATCATGTTGGAAGGGCTCGAGTGAATGACCGAACCGACGATGCAGCCCTCCAAACGATGAAGATCAGTGGGAAAAGCAAAATGGTATCGCTTTTTTCATCCCACCCGCCTCTCGATGATCGGGTTGCACGTTTGGAAAGGAGTTAATCAAAAATATTGCGCCACGCGGCCTTTTGGCACGTGGCGTATTTCGTTCCTTATTGAATGGTGATTGCGGAAGGCAGCTTTTTATAGGCCCTCCTGATCTATTTGTAGCCGACTGGGACTTGCACGGGGGGAGTGCTCCCCCGCACGAGTTTGAGTCAATCCCGCACGTTTGGATGCTGTTCCCGCACAAGTTGAGCTGATTATCGCACGA
>NZ_DATGTI010000068.1:0-18725 GCF_035301925.1 Lentibacillus sp.
ATCTTTAAAAATTCAGGAAGGCTGCAATAACTTCTGCACATTTTGTATCATTCCTTGGTCGAGAGGCTTACTCCGGTCGAGGGATCCTGAAAATGTCATCAAGCAGGCTCAAAAACTGGTTGATGCGGGCTATAAAGAGATTGTGCTGACCGGCATTCATACGGCTGGTTATGGTGAAGACATGAATGATTATAATTTTGCCAAACTGCTTAGGCAGCTTGAGGCCGAGGTTAAAGGTCTGAAACGGATCCGTATTTCATCAATTGAAGCAAGCCAGATTACCGATGAAGTCATTGAGGTTTTGGATAAATCGGAAAAAATTGTCCGTCATCTGCATATTCCGCTGCAGGCTGGGTCTGATAGTGTGCTGCATCGAATGCGCAGAAAATATTCAACGGAATATTATAAGCAGAAAGTGGAGAAAATCCGCCGTGCATTACCTGGACTTGCGATTACATCAGATGTTATTGTTGGTTTCCCGGGTGAAACGGAAGAAGAATTTATGGAGACGTATCAATTTGTAAAAGATATCGGCTATTCAGAGCTGCATGTTTTTCCGTTCTCAAGGCGGACTGGCACACCTGCCGCCCGTATGACGGATCAGGTTGACGATGATGTTAAAAATGAACGTGTTAACAGAATGATTGAACTGTCAAATCAGCTTGCCAAAGAATATGCATCCAATTATGAAGACGACGTGCTTGAGGTCATTCCGGAAGAACATGTGAACGAAACTGGGGAGAACATACTTCAAGGTTACACCGATAATTATTTGAAAGTCCGGTTTAACGGTTCGAAAGATTTAATCGGTAAAATTGTCCGTGTGAAAATTAACCAGGCAGGTTATCCTTATAATGAAGGAACGTTTGTGAGGGTAATGGATGATGCACCAAATGAAAGTGTTGAAATGACATCCTGATTCCCGAACAACCCGGAAATGTCATCTTTTCTGGTGAAACCCGGCAGCATACTACTGGCGAAAATTGAAAACATCAAAAGGACGTGAACGATTTATGAATCTTGCTGAATACATTGACCATACACAGTTAAAACCGGATACAACGAAAGAAAAGATTGCTCAAATTGTTAACGAGGCACGTAAACATCGTTTTGCTTCTGTTTGTGTCAATCCATATTGGGTACCATATTGTTATGACAATCTGAAAGACACGGATGTTAACGTGTGCACCGTCATCGGATTTCCACTGGGAGCCACCTCAACGTCGGCCAAAGTATCCGAAACGAAGCTGGCGATTGATGATGGGGCAACAGAAGTTGATATGGTCATCAATATCGGTGAACTGAAGTCAGGCAATGATGAGGCGGTCCAGCGGGATATCGAAGCCGTTGTTGAAGCAGCGAAAGGGCGTGCTTTGACAAAGGTGATTATTGAAACTTCTCTGCTGACCAATGATGAAAAAGTAAGGGCATGCCAATCAGCAAAAGCAGCAGGTGCTGATTTTGTCAAAACATCGACAGGCTTTTCCGGTGGCGGTGCCACAGTGGAAGATGTGAAGTTAATGCGGGATACAGTTGGCAGCGAGATGGGTATAAAGGCTTCAGGCGGTGTCCGTGATCTGCAAGGGGCAAAAGCAATGATTGAGGCCGGCGCAACACGTATTGGCGCGAGCGCCGGTGTCGATATCATAGCTGATGAAACAGGTACATCCGACGATTAATTATTGACTAAATGTTAGCATTAAACAATATTTAAGTTGACCTGGTTATCCTGTTATATTATAATAAGCAAAGACATGTAATATATTTGATACATGTCTTTGCTTTTATTTTTTGTTTTGTGCTTCGGAGGGAGGGAAATTAGCATGTCAAATACAACTCGCGTTCGTAAAAACGAGTCTCTTGAAGATGCTCTTCGTCGCTTTAAACGCAACGTATCCAAAAATGGTACATTGAAGGAATACCGCAAGCGTGAACATTATGAAAAACCAAGCGTACGACGCAAGAAAAAGTCTGAAGCTGCCAGAAAACGCAGATAGTAAAGAAGGTGCAAGTCCATGACATTAGTTGAACAGCTGAACCAGGATATGAAGCAGGCTATGAAGAACAAGGAAAAAGATAGACTTGCGGTTATACGTATGTTAAAAGCTTCCTTACAAAACGAGTCAATTAAACTCGGCAATAAAAATCTGTCAGAAGACGAGGAATTAACAGTACTTTCAAGAGAAATGAAGCAAAGGAAGGATTCCCTCCAAGAGTTTAAATCGGCTGAACGCGATGATCTTGTTGACAAACTTGAAATCGAAATAAATGTTATCAAGGCTTACATGCCCCAGCAGCTGTCAGAAGAAGAGCTGGAGGAGATTGTGAAGGCCACTATCCGGGAAGTCAATGCGACTTCCAAAAAAGATATGGGCAAAGTGATGAGTACAATCATGCCGAAAGTCAAAGGTCAGGCAGATGGCGCACAGATTAATAAACTCGTTCAAAAACACTTGAATTAATTTTTAAAGGTCTTGCCATTTTCGGCAAGACCTTTTTGCATAAGTTTATCAGTGGCTACCAATTTTCCTGTCAGTTATGTTACGATTTACTTATCATACATATATTGAAACCATTGATACATACAAAACGTAGGAATAATTGCCGGGTTCATTAGAGAGGGGGAATTCGTTTGTATGATGGCAGACGCAGGCCGCTCAGACTGTTTATATTGCTGGTTGTTGTGATATGTTCCTTGTTCAATCTGGTTTCTTCTGCTCATGCTGAAGATAACGGCAGCGGGAAACTGGTTTATGTTATCCCGATTGAGAACGAAGTGGAAAAAGGACTTGAAGCATTCCTTTCCCGTACGACGGAAGAGGCTGTAGAAGAAGGTGCAGATCACATTATTTTCGAAATTGATACCCCGGGTGGCGCTGTAGATGCTGCTGAACAAATTGGTGAGTTATTGCAAAATTTGGAATTGGAAACGACATCTTTCATTGTCAATCGGGCATTATCTGCAGGCTCCTATATTGCATTAAATACGGATAATATTTACATGAAGCCTCAAGCCACTATGGGAGCAAGTGGCGTTATTAACCAGGATGGGACTGCTGCAGATAAGAAAGCCCAATCAGCATGGCTGTCAGCGATGAGAAGCGCAGCAGAGTCAAAAGGAAGAGATCCCCTTTACGCAGCGGCAATGGCCGATCCAAGCATTGATCTTCCGGAATATGCTGCTGAAGAAGGCAAGTACCTGACATTAGGACCTAGTTCTGCTAAAGAAGTCGGTTATTCAAACGGTACTGCAGAGGACCGTACTGAGGTTCTGGAAGCGTTGGGACTGGATAATGCAACTGTCGTGGAAAAGGAATTGACCATTTCTGAGCAACTAGCACGGTTTATTACCAACCCTGTTATAGTACCAATTCTATTGTCGATTGCCAGCATAGGTTTGGTCGTTGAATTGTTCTCTCCAGGTTTTGGCATTCCTGGTATTATGGGAGTATTGGCATTAATTCTGTTCTTTTTTGGGCATGTGGTTGCCGGACTTGCTGGGATGGAGGCCGTCATATTGCTGATTTTAGGTGTTGGCTTAATTATCGCAGAGCTATTTTTACCCGGAGGCATTGCAGGTTTAATAGGTGTTGCTGCGATTATTGGGTCATTGGTTATGTCCGGCCAGGATATAGGACACATGGCCATGAGTATCAGTATCGCATTGATCGTGACGATTATTGCTGCTGTTATCCTGTTTAAGACGATGGGAGGGGATAAAGGATTCTTCCGCCGTATGGTATTAACCGATCAGACGTCATCGGAACTGGGTTATGTCTCTTATGAAAATCGTTTGGAATTAATTGGTCTGGAGGGCAGAACACTGACCCCTCTGCGCCCATCAGGCAGTGCATTGTTTGGCGACGAACGACTGGATGTTGTATCAGAGGGTGGATTCATTGAAAAAGATAGAAAGGTTAGAGTGGTCAAAGTGGAAGGTGTTCGAATCGTTGTAAGAGAAGTATAACATATGAAAAATAGGAGGAATTTGCATGGGGATTGAACAACTGATGCCGATTATTATAATCGCGATCATTTTGATTGTTCTTGCGGTATTATTTACGTTTATTCCAGTGATGCTGTGGATCAGTGCTCTGGCAGCGGGAGTAAAAGTTGGCATATTTACACTTGTCGGGATGCGTTTGCGTCGGGTTGTACCGTCAAGAGTAATTAATCCATTGATCAAAGCACATAAAGCGGGATTGGACGTTTCAACGAATCAGTTGGAGAGCCATTACCTTGCGGGTGGTAATGTTGATCGGGTGGTCAATGCGCTGATTGCTGCCCACCGTGCTAATATCGAACTGTCATTTGAACGGACAGCTGCCATTGATCTGGCCGGCCGTGATGTATTGGATGCTGTGGGAATGAGTGTTAATCCTAAAGTTATTGAGACACCGTTTATTGCTGGGATTGCAATGGATGGAATCGAAGTGAAAGCAAAGGCGCGGATTACAGTGCGGGCCAATATTGACCGGCTTGTCGGTGGTGCCGGAGAAGATACGGTCATTGCCCGTGTCGGTGAAGGGGTCGTCAGTACAATCGGCAGTTCGGAAGCCCATACTGCTGTTTTGGAAAATCCTGATTCTATCTCGCACAATGTGTTAGGAAAAGGTTTGGACTCGGGGACAGCGTTTGAAATACTGTCGATTGATATTGCTGATGTGGATATCGGCAAAAACATCGGTGCCATCTTGCAGACAGACCAGGCTGAAGCTGATAAAAATATCGCGCAGGCCAAAGCTGAAGAAAGACGTGCGATGGCTGTGGCACAAGAGCAAGAAATGGTTGCCCGTGTTGAAGAAATGCGTGCAAAAGTTGTGGAAGCAGAAGCTGATGTACCACGTGCACTCGCCGAAGCATTACGTTCAGGCAATATGGGTGTCATGGATTACATGAATTATAAAAACATTGATGCTGATACAGATATGCGCGATACAATCGGGAAACTGACACAGGATGATGAAGAAAATGATGACAATAATAACCAGTAATGTGTCAGTTTTTGACCAAGGAGGGTTATGATGGAAGTTATTTTAGTTATTCTTGGCATCATCGCAGCGGTTTCAAGTTTTTTCAAGGATAGCGAGGATACCGATACACCAATACCCAAACGAAGAAACAATTCGCCAAGACCAACACCAACACCCTCCGGCGGTGGAGGAAGCCGCAGCAGCGCGCAGAACACACAAGATGAATCCAGGTCACAGACGACGATACCTGCAGATTCGATAGAAGAACAGCAGTATGAACAGCGCAAACAGCTGGCTGAACGGATGAACACGATGGAATACCGGGATACACAGTCGGAACATGACGCAATCAGCCATCATCATACTCGAAAGCCAGGAAGCAATTTATCGTCTGAAGAACGGAGACTAAAAAAACGCATGAACAATAATTTAACCCGAACTGGTTTAATCAATGGCATTATCATGTCTGAGGTGTTGGGACAGCCAAGAGCAGTCAGACCCTATCGTAATATTGTTGCGCAGCGAAAAAAATAAAATAATAATCATGAACCAATATCAGGCAAGCTGGAAACTGCCTGGTATTGGTTCTTTTTTGTTCTTATCCTGCCTTTAAATTCATAATCATATTGTGAGAGGGGGCCTCATCAGTGAAGAAATGGCAACAGCGGATCAGGCCATGGCTGGCAAAGTCATTTTCACTTCCTTCAGATGTCATGATGGAGTTACCAAGGGTTACGATGATTGGTCAGCTTCACGTCTATATTGAGAATCATCAAGGTTTAATGGTTTATTCCGATTCAGAACTGAGACTTAAATCAAATAAGGGCTATATTCAGATCAAAGGGTCTTCTTTTGTATTGAAAATGATGTTGCCTGAAGAAATCTTATTGGAAGGGACAATCGACGAAGTGAAATTTGTCCCACATATAACGGACAGTAATCCGCCAAAAGACGGCGGCTAACTGTCCCTAAATGTCCGATTCGGTTCAACTAACATCAACAGGGAAGAACGCCCTGTTGAATGAAGTTTCACTTTATCCCACATATAACGGACAGTAATCCGCCAAAGGACGGCGGCTAACTGCCCCTAAATGTCCGATTCGGTTCAACTAACATTCAACAGGGAAGAACGCCCTGTTGAATGAGTTTCACTTTATCCCAGACTAATCCGATATTAGGAGGAAGAAATGAAACATATACAGGGTTCTTCAGTGACAGGGTATATAACTGTTTTAGTAAAAGGCAGGCAGCCTGAATTATTTTTTCAAAAATGTATCGAACAGGACATTCTCGTTTGGAACGTCGAGAAAAAATCAGAAACTGTCTGTGCCGGCAATATTAAATTAAAGGATTATTCTAACTTAAAAAAGATACGACGCGGGACTGACTACAAGTTAACGTTTACAAATAAACGCGGCTTTCCTTTTCTGATCAGACATTTCATTCGAAAGAGGGAACTGCTTGCAGGTCTTTTATTAAGTATCCTGCTCATATTTTTCTTGTCGAATATTATTTGGGAAGTCAGAATAACGGGTGTCCCAAAAGATATTGAAAAGAAAATAAGTGACCAGCTGACAGAATATGGCATCCATCAGGGTACATGGGCTTTCACCCTGGATTCACCAAGTGACATTCAGCAGCGATTAATAAATGATATACCCGAGTTATTATGGGTGGGCATTCAGCAAAACGGGACAAGCTTTGTGCTGGAAGGTGTGGAGAAAACAATCGTCGAAGAGGAGGAAGTTGAAGGTCCAAGAAACCTTGTCGCAGCCAAAAAAGGTGTGATCGAAAACATGTATGTTTCCAAGGGCCAACCCAGGGTACAAGTGAATGATTTTGTCGAGCCCGGAGATGTCCTTGTTTCGGGCAAAATCCAATTTTCAAACGAAAATGAAGGTGACGAGGATGATGAAAAAAAGGACGAAACGTACAAATTGATTGCTGCAGAAGGGGAAGTTACTGCGAAAACGTGGTATGAAACTGAAGTTACGATACCACTTAAAGCCAATCATGAGCATGTGACCGGCAATACAGAAACGAAATATCATTTAAAAATCGGTGGCCTCGAATTTCCTGTTTGGGGATTTGGTGAACCAGAGTACAGTGAAATCCATCGCGAACGTTATGAAAAAGATCTTTATTTGTTCAACTGGAAACTGCCGATAACGTTAATGGAAACGACTTTAAGGGAAAAGCGCTATCAGGAAACGAAACGAAGCAAGCCGGAAGCGGTTGATATTGGAATCAGGCAGGCAAAAAAAGAACTCCAGTTAAGGCTGGGCCCTGAAGCAGATATAATTTCTGAAAATATTTTGCAAGAAACTACCGAGAATGGTAAAGTTAAATTAATCTTATATATAGCTGTTGAAGAAAATATTGTTAAACAGGAACCAATAGACCAAGGAGATTGATTATGCCGAATAACTTGAAAACAATCGAGTTACAGCTTGAAGGACCAAATGAAGCCTTGGCTTTATTTGGAACAAATGATAAATATTTAAAACAGATTGAGGAGCTGCTGAATGTTTCAATTGTCACCAGAGGCGAACAAGTAAGTGTTTCAGGCAGTAACAAAAGCATAGCATTGGCAGAAGAAATCCTGTTGACCTTATTATCGGTTGTTAGAAAGGGATTGGATCTTACCGAGCGAGATGTTGTCTATGCGGTTGACTTGGCTGAAAAAGGGAAGATTAACCAATTTGAAACCCTCTTTGAGGATGAGATAACCAAGAATGCAAAAGGAAAACCGATTCGTGTCCAGACCTTAGGACAGAAGTGTTATATTGATGCCATCAAGTCTGATGATCTTGTCTTTGGTATTGGCCCGGCTGGCACCGGTAAAACATATCTTGCTGTTGTGATGGCAGTGCATGCCCTGAAAACCGGAGAAGTCAAACGAATCATTTTAACCCGTCCTGCAGTCGAAGCCGGGGAAAGTTTAGGATTCCTTCCCGGCGATTTAAAAGAAAAAGTGGATCCGTATTTACGGCCTTTATACGATGCATTGCATGATGTGTTTGGCAGCGAACATACCTTGAGGCTGATCGAGCGTGACACAATTGAGATCGCACCATTGGCCTATATGCGCGGACGGACACTTGATGATGCTTTTGTTATTTTGGATGAGGCCCAGAATACCACACCTGAACAAATGAAAATGTTTTTAACGCGGCTGGGATTTGGATCAAAAATGGTTATTAATGGTGACATAACCCAGATTGATCTGCCTAATGGTTCAGAATCAGGGTTGCAAGTGGCGAGCCGGATTTTAAAACATGTGGATGGTATTTCATTTATTCACTTAAATGAAACAGATGTCGTACGGCACCCGTTAGTACAGAAGATCATTAGCGCCTATGAAAAAGCAACGTGAAGGACAGGAAAGTGTAAGACCCCGAGAACAGCGGGTCTTATTTCTATATTAGTCTACGGTTGCGGGAGGGATCATAATGAAATGGCTTCATCACATCGCCTCATTTATCAAAACGATATGGACCAAATGGATGATGATATTGTTAACGGTCATGCTTTTTGGTATTCTCGTTTTCCTTGTTACCGTCCCGAATGTTTTGAGTGAAACATACGATATTGAACGGTTCACAAGTGCTAATGAAACAATCCGTTCTCCCGTGACACTCGAAAATGAACAGGAAACTGAGCGGAAAACCAGGAAGGCTGTTCAATCTGTTGAAGATCGGTTTAATATTTCCAGTGAAATAACCGAAGAACGTATTGCGTATATTGAAGAAGTGTTTGATGCCGTCACAATGTTGAATCAGACTGGAAATCAGCATCATGAACCGGAACCCGCAAACGAAAATACAAATGACAAAGCAGAACCCCGGAATAAGTTAGACCGGTTAAAGCAGTTGTTATCGCCGGAAATAACAGAATCTATCAACGATGGTGTATTGAACGAACTGTTGAATGCTGAGCCTGAGGAACTCGAGAGGGCTAGGGAACTGCTTGTCAGTTCCGTGAATAATGTGATGGAAGATGGAATCAGGGCTGAAAATATTCAGCGTGCACAATCTGACGTGAATCAAAGTATTCAATTTACAGATTTGAGTCAAGAGATGAAAACAGCATTGACCGGGTTGGCTGAATTTGCGGTGGCCGAAAATTCTTTTTTCGATGCTGAAAAAACAGCAGAAGCCCGTAAAGAGGCGGCCAACAATATAGATCCTGTTGTTATCCGGGCAGGTGAAGTGATTGTCAGGGAAGGGGAGACCATTACAAACGAAATTTATGAGGAATTGGAACTTGTTGGTGTTTTGGATAATCAGCTGAATATGTTTCCCGTTATTGGGTTAGCGCTTCTGATATTTCTCATCATGATTGTCCTTATTTATGAGCTGAATATTCTGGCTAAACATGATGGGCTGGACAAAAAGAAACTGGCTGCCATATTTTTTATCAGTTTGATTGTTATGGCACTTATGAAAATCGCCAGTCTGTATACAACCTCTGTCAACCAGTTATTTTTTGCTGTACCGGTGGCTGTGGGAGCTCTGCTGGTGAAGCAATTGCTTGATGAGAGGCTTGCGGTTGTGCTGTCTATTGTTTATGCGATTCTGGGAAGTATCATTTTTAATGGGCAGATCCCCGGTTCGCTCAATGTCGAAGCAGGTCTTTATTTCCTGTTTTCACAGATTGCCGGAATCATTTTTATTGGCAATGTAAAGGATCGTCTTGCTGTCTTAAAAGCGGGTTTCGGGATGGCTGTCATTAATATTATAACTATACTGCTATTTTTATTCCTCTCCATTGAAAAATATGCCTGGACAGACTTCTTACAGCCGTCAGGTTATGGCGTGATTGCAGCATTTTTATCGGTGGTACTGACAATTGGCCTCTTACCGTTTTTTGAGACCGGATTGGGAATACTATCAGATTATAAATTGCTCTCACTTGCAAAACCCAATCACCCTTTGCTCCGGAAAATACTGACTGAAGCGCCCGGGACATATCATCATTCGGTAATGGTGGCGAACCTTAGTGAAACAGCATGTGAAGCAATTGGGGCAAATGGACTGCTGGCACGGGTTGGGGCTTATTATCATGATGTTGGAAAAAGTATCGCACCGCACTACTTTATTGAAAATCAGATGGCCATCAAAAACCCGCACGATGTTTTGGATCCCTATCAGAGTGCAGACATTATTATCAGCCATCCGTACGATGGAGCCAGGATCTTAAAAGACCATAAAATGCCAAAAGAGATTGTTGATATTGCCATGCAGCATCACGGCACAACACTGCTCAAATATTTTTATCATAAAGAACGGGAAAAAAATAAACTTACTAAAGAAGAAGCTTTCAGGTATCCTGGACCAAAACCGCAGACAAAGGAGGCGGCTCTCATTTGTATTTGTGATTCTGTAGAGGCAGCTGTCAGATCGTTAACGGAACCCACAGAGGATAAAATTGAGGAGATTGTCGCATCAATTGTAAACGATCGTCTAATGGATGGGCAATTGAATGAATGTCCGCTTACATTAAAAGAACTGGATGAAGTGCATCGGACCATTTGTGAAACATTGAAAGGGTTCTTTCATTCCAGAATTCAATATCCTATCAAGGAGGCTAAATAATGCATATTGATTTTCATGATCAGACAAAATCTGTACCTGCCGATTACATTGATTTGCTGCAGCGTCTGCTTATGTTTACGGCAGAAAAAGAAACAGTTGCCAGTCAGGCCGAACTTTCAGTAACATTTGTAAGTAATCAGGAAATCAAAGAAATTAATCGGAACTATCGCCAGCAAGACAGACCAACCGATGTCATCTCGTTTGCGATGCAGGAAAAAGTGAGTAACGAGATGGATATTGTCGGTGAAGACCTTCCGCTCGTTCTGGGTGACATTGTCATTTCTGTTGATAAGGCGAAAGAACAAGCGGAAGAATTTGGTCATTCTTTGGAAAGGGAATTAAGCTTTCTGACTGTTCATGGCTTTCTTCATCTCCTCGGTTACGATCATATGAATCAGACAGACGAAGCAGAAATGTTCGGGAAACAGGAAGCTATATTAGGTGAATTTGGCATTGGACGATAAACAAGGCAAGTCATTGTTTGGTTTTACACATGCATGTAACGGCCTCAAGTCAGTTATCAGGACAGAAAGAAATTTCAGGATCCATCTTGTGATAGCTTTCGGTGTCATACTGGCTGGTCTCGTATTCCGTTTAGCGATTATAAAGTGGTTAATGATCATATTTGCGATCGGATTAGTTTTAATCACTGAAATGCTGAATACCGCGATTGAAAAAATGCTGGATTATTTAAAACCGGATATACATCCGTCTGCAAAAATGATCAAGGATATTGCAGCAGGTGCTGTCCTGGTATCTGCAATCATTGCTGCTGTTATCGGACTGATCGTTTTTATTCCTGAATTCGATTCATTACTTTAATGGTTATACAAAACGTTTTTTGTCACGTTATGTTGGAAAAACAGTTCTTTTCAAAGGTTTTGTCCAATCGAATGAAACCTGCTTGATTTTATAGTATGATAAAAAATATCACTAGAAATCATAAGTTAAATCACATCTCGGAGGATACAACATGGCAGACAATTTCAAATCAGGCTTTATTGCCATTATTGGCAGGCCAAATGTCGGTAAATCAACCTTTATGAATAAGATGATCGGACAAAAAATAGCCATCATGAGTGATAAAGCACAAACAACACGAAATCGAATACAAGGTGTGCTTACGACGGATGATACACAACTTGTATTCATCGATACACCCGGCATTCATAAACCAAAGCACCGTTTGGGTGATTTCATGGTCAAGGTAGCGGAAAATACTTTAAATGAAGTGGATGCCGTGCTGTTTATGGTCAATGCCAAAGAAGGTTATGGCAAAGGGGATCAATACATATTGGATCGTCTGCAGCAAGTCAAGCGACCGGTTTTTTTAGTCATCAATAAAATTGACTTGGTACATCCCGACGCATTATTGCCTCTGATTGATCATTACAAGGATAAATGCGATTTTGAGGAAATAATCCCTATTTCTGCACTGCAAGGGAGTAATCTGACCCATTTGGTCGATGAATTGAAAAAGCATATTCCAGAAGGACCGCAATACTATCCTGAAGATCATGTGACCGATCAACCCGAGCGGTTCATTATCAGTGAATTGATACGTGAAAAGGTGCTGGCATTTACCAGGGAAGAAGTGCCCCACTCAATTGCAGTCGTGCTTGAGAATATGGAAGAAAGACCATCAAATACTGTTTTTATCCAGGCAACGATCGTGACCGAACGTCATACACAAAAAGGGATTATAATTGGCAAACAAGGCACGATGCTGAAAAATATCGGCAAAAAAGCCCGAAGCGATATTGAAGCACTGCTCGGTTCCAAGGTTTATCTTGATCTTTGGGTAAAAGTCCGGGAAGATTGGCGCAACAGGCAGTCTCAGCTTCATGAATTCGGTTTCCGGAGTGATGAATATTAAACATGGTAAATTTTAAAACTCATTGATTCAGCGCCTATGGAAAATCTAATAGTGAACACATTATGAAAGGCGGGGTTTCTTGTGATCGACTTTACCTGGAAATTATTCAGTCAAACAGGGAACATTGAAACCTATTTGTTATTTAAAGAACTGGAAAAAAGGGAATCAATTGAACAAAACAATAATCGACAGAATGATAAGAGGACTTCCCTGAACACAAAATCATAGTCAATCATCAAGAAGGTGATACTGTTTGCTCGAAAAAATGCAGGGTATTGTCATGAAAACACAGGATTATGGTGAATCGCACAAAATTGTTACGATATTCAGTAATAAAGCAGGAAAAATTTCTGCAATAGCCAAAGGTGCAAAAAAACCAAAAAGCAGAATGGCTGCAGTAACGCAGCCATTCATCTTTGGAGATTATTTTGTCTATCTGAATTCCGGACTGAGCACCATACAGCAAGGTGATGTTATTGATTCACTGCGCCGTATCAGGGAAGATATTATCAAAACAGCATATGCATCCTATATCGTTGAGATGACTGATAAGCTGACAGACTCCCATTCGCCTGACCAATATGTTTTTAATCAGCTCTACCAGACATTGAATTGGATAGCCGAACATGAAGATGCTGATATCCCAATCATGATGTATGAATTAAAACTGTTTAAGAAAGGCGGTTTTGCACCGACCGTTGACAAATGTGTAAATTGCGGCAGCAAAAACGAACCCTTTGCTTTTTCAATAGCAGAAGGCGGTTTGCTTTGTCCAGAGTGTAAACATATAGACCCGAATTCAATTGCGCTGCCGAATAACCTTGCCCGTTTGTTCCATGTATTTTCTGAAGTTGAATTGGAGCGGGTTGGCACCATATCGGTAAAACCAGGAAACAAAAAGTTGCTGCGTGATATTTTGGATGCCTATTACGATCAATACGGAGGATACTATCTCAAATCGAAGCGATTTCTGAAGCAATTGGATAAGCTGGAGTAGATTATTTCCTTGACAATAAAGGAGCTATGTCGTAATATTTCTGTACATAATTTTAACAGATTCAAGCATTGTGACGATGGAGAGGAGTACTTATTACCCCTGTTTCGAGCGAGTCCGGGATGGTGGAAGCCGGATAACGGGGTATAAGGAATGGCGCTCCTGAACAATGATGATAAAGCGGCTCTAGTGAAAAGAGAGCAAATAGGGTGGAACCGCGGATTAACCCCCGTCCCTATGTCGGTCAGTCTGACATAGGGACGGGGGTTTTTGTTTCCAACGCTCAAAGCATTCTAAGGAAAAAACTTCAGTACTCATTATAAGACGTGACTAAACCTGAGTATCTTAAGGCTCTGTAATCTTTTCTTCGATTTCGGGGAATTGACGGTTCAGATCCCTCAAAAGTTTGGAATGGAGGATGTTGTAATCATGACAATTCAGGAAATGATTTTAACACTGCAAAAACATTGGTCAGATCAAAATTGTATCCTAATGCAGGCGTATGATGTGGAAAAAGGGGCAGGAACCATGTCGCCAATGACGCTGCTCAGAAGTCTTGGCCCGGAACCATGGAATGTGGCATATGTTGAACCATCACGGCGTCCTGCTGATGGCAGATACGGTCAGAATCCGAACCGTCTGTACCAGCACCATCAATTTCAAGTCATCATGAAACCATCACCGGATAATATCCAGGATTTGTACTTGGATTCATTGAAAGCACTGGGCATTAATCCACTGGAGCATGATATCCGCTTTGTCGAGGATAATTGGGAAAATCCGACCCTTGGTGCTGCTGGACTGGGATGGGAAGTATGGCTGGATGGCATGGAGATTACCCAATTTACCTATTTTCAGCAAATCGGCGGGCTTGAAGCGAGTCCCGTATCAGTTGAGCTGACGTATGGCATTGAACGACTGGCATCCTATATTCAGGATAAAGAAAACGTCTTTGATTTGGAGTGGACAGATGGTGTCAGCGTAAATGATATTTTTTTTCAGCCGGAATATGAACATTCCAAATATACGTTTGAGGAATCTGACATAGATATGCTCTTTCAGCTATTCACGATGTATGAGAACGAAGCAAGGATCACAATGGAAAAAGGACTGGTCTTTCCGGCATATGATTATGTACTAAAATGCTCTCATACGTTTAATTTGCTTGATGCAAAAGGCGTTATTTCAGTAACTGAACGGACAGGGTATATTTCCAGGATCCGCAGCCTGGCCAGACGTATTTCCAAAGCATATGTAGCGGAAAGGGAACGGTTAGGTTTTCCAATGCTGAAGAAGGAGGCAGAATAATGGCGAAAGATATATTAGTGGAGATTGGACTTGAAGAACTTCCAGCACGATTTGTGAATGACGCAGAAAAACAGCTGCTGAATAAAACAAAAGACTGGTTTAATAATTCGCGTATTTCGTTCAGTTCCATTGAATCTTTTTCAACGCCTAGAAGACTGGCGGTACTCGTCAAAGACGCTGCCGAAGAACAGACGTCATTGGAGGAAGAAGTAAAAGGACCGGCATTAACAATCGCACAAGATGAGGATGGGAATTGGACAAAGGCGGCAGCCGGCTTCACAAAAGGACAGGGAAAAACCGTCGATGATATTTATACGAAAGATGTCAAAGGTAAGACGTATATTTTTGTCAAAAAGCAGATCATTGGCAAATCGACGCATGAATTATTGCCGGCGTTCGGTGACATTGTGACGTCCATTCAATTTCCGAAAAACATGCGCTGGGCTGAACAGTCATTGCGTTATGCACGTCCTGTCCGGTGGATTGCGGCGTTATTCGGCAACGAAGTTATTCCATTTGAAGTTGCCGGTGTCAAAAGTGACAACCTGACTTATGGTCATCGTTTTTTAGGGGAAATGGTGACGTTAACGGTACCGGCCGATTATGAACACACCCTGGAAAATGAGTATGTCATTGTCAATTCGGAAAAACGCAGGCAAATAATTAAGGATGGCCTTGAAAGAGCTGAAACTGCGTACGGCTTTAAAATTCCGGAAGATGAACCATTGCTGCAGGAAGTGTGCAACCTTGTTGAATATCCAACCGTTTTTGTCGGTTCATTTGATCAATCCTATCTGAAGTTGCCGCCTGATGTCCTGATAACGTCAATGAAAGAACATCAGCGTTATTTCCCTGTCAAATCAAAGAATGGTGAATTACTCCCATACTTTGTCGGTGTGCGAAACGGGGACGATTACGCACTTGGAACGGTTGTCAGGGGAAATGAAAAAGTGCTGCGGGCAAGGTTATCGGATGCACAGTTCTTTTTTGAAGAGGATCAGAAACAGTCAATTGATTATTATTTGGAAAAACTGGAACGGATTGTATTTCAGGAAAAACTTGGAACAATTGGGGATAAAGTCAGACGGATCACAGCCATAACACAAGAACTTTCACAATGGCTCGACCTTGATCAAGAAACCCAGCGAAATACGGTTAGAGCAGCTGAAATATGCAAGTTTGATTTGCCGACAAACATGGTCAATGAATTTACAAACCTGCAAGGGATCATCGGTGAAACGTATGCACGCAATGCAGGAGAGAAACAAGCCGTTGCTCGGGCTGTTGCAGAACACTATATGCCTGTTCAGGCAGATGGGCAATTGCCGGAGACTGCTGAAGGTGCGATCGTCAGTGTTGCGGATAAACTGGATACGATTGTCGGATGTATTGCGACGGGGTTGATCCCAAGCGGTTCCCAGGATCCTTATGGGCTGAGGAGACAGGCAACCGGTGTTTTAAAAATACTTAAAACATACAACTGGCATATAACCGTTGACTCGTTAATCAGATTGGCGGAACAGCAGTATGGCAATTTGGATCTTGAATCAGCGGAGAAAGAAAAGGCAAGAGCAGAAATCGAGCAATTTTTCAGTCACCGTTTCACATATCTGTTGAAGGAGTCAGCGATTGAAGCGGATGTTATTCAGGCTGTGCTATATAACGGAATTGGTGTGATTCCATATATGGTGGCAAAAGCTGAAAACTTATCACAAGAGCGGAATAATCCAGAATTCAAGCCGGTACAGGAGGCCCTTGTCCGGGTATTGAACCTTGCTGGTAAAACTGATCAAACGACAGTCAGTCGGTCCGTTTTTGAAACAGATTCTGAAGAAAAACTGTATGAAACTTATTTGACCGTTAAGAAAAGTTATGACCGTGCAAATAAAAAACAGGCAGCCGGGGAAGCATTACGTCAGTTAGGAAAACTTTCGCAGCCTATTCATGAATTCTTTGATCATAATATGGTGATGGCTGATGATGCATCCATTCGCCATAACCGGCTGGCACTGATTAATCATATTGCAGCTTCAATATATGATTACGCAGATTTGTCGGCAATTGAGTGGAAACAGCATTTTTAGGATGGCATTATTTCCTTTTTCACTGTGAAGCGTGTATAATATTGGGAAACAGTATGACACATTTGACAAGCAAGCAGGTGGTGAAAAAGTGGAATTATCGAATAGACAAGAACAAATTATTGAAATCGTGAAAGAAAATGGACCGATAACCGGTGAAAATATTGCCGAGCAATTGAACTTAACAAGGGCGACATTACGTCCGGATTTAGCCATTTTGACAATGGCAGGTTTCCTTGAGGCCAGACCGCGGGTTGGTTATTTTTATACAGGCAAGACAGGAACGGAATTGCTGACTGAGAAGATTAAAAAGTATAAGGTGTATGAATATCAGTCTGTACCAATTGTCGTAAAAGAGGATGCATCTGTATATGACGCCATTTCCACGATGTTTCTTGAAGATGTAGGGACGTTGTTTGTTGTCGATCAGCATTCGGTGTTAACCGGTGTTTTATCACGGAAAGATTTATTGCGGGCAAGTATCGGAAATCAGGATTTAGATGCCATTCCGGTACATATTATCATGACGAGAATGCCTAACATTACAGTCTGCTACCGGAACGATCTGCTGATTGATGCGGCTAAAAAACTGATTGATAAACAAATTGATGGCTTACCGGTCCTGAAAGAATCAGAAAAAGGTTTTGAGATTGTCGGGCGTATTACAAAAACAACCATTACAAAAGTATTCGTTGAACTGATTACGGATAAGCGATTATAAGGGAGGGCATTAACCATGCACGATAAACCACTTGTTTACGTTCTCTCCGACTCAGTGGGTGAAACGGCGGAGTTAGTAATCAAAGCGGGGTTAAGCCAATTCAATAATGGGGAATATAAAATTCAGCGAGTGCCATATGTGGAGGATAAAGAGACGATTGATGAAACATTGCAGCTGGCGGCGGAAAAAGAAGGGGTTATTGGTTTTACACTGGTGGATCCTGAGCTTCGGTCATATGTCAATGAACAGGCAAATGCCATGAATATAGAGGCAATCGATATTATGGGGCCGATGATGGATGCCATGAAACGCTCTTTTAATAGTGATCCCCGTTTGGAGCCCGGGCTGGTTCATCAATTGGATGAGGATTATTTCAAGCGTGTGGAAGCAATTGAATTCGCCGTAAAATATAACGATGGCAGGGATCCGCGTGGAATTGCACGTGCCGATATTATTTTGATTGGCGTTTCGCGTACCTCCAAGACGCCATTATCACAGTACTTAGCCCACAAACGGCTGAAGGTTGCCAATGTTCCAATCGTACCGGAAGTTGATCCTCCTGAAGAGTTGTTTGACATCAATCCCGATAAGTGCATTGGATTACGGATAAGTGCTGCGAAATTAAATGACATTCGAAAAGAACGGCTCAAAGCACTCGGATTAGGTGACCAGGCAACGTATGCCAATATGGAACGGATTCAGCAGGAACTGCAATATTTCGATGAAGTCGTAGAAAAAATCGGATGCCGCGTAGTCGACGTATCCCATAAAGCAGTTGAAGAAACAGCAAACACCATCATGCGCATGATAAAGTGAAACTGCATTCAGTGGGGCGTTTTTCCCCACTGAATGCTAGTTGAACCGAATCGGGGATTCCTTCTCCTGTTGTAACGCCTTTGTGACTTGCTTCGTACAGGCCCGAACCAAATCGGACATTTAAGGACAGCTGAAACCACCAATCTTTTGAAAACATTCTGCATCTGGCGGGATGTTTTTTGGTTGTATATGATTCATCTGAAGTTGTCAGCCGTGTGAAAATTGATGTATATCTGCTGGTTCTTACAATTTTACTATAGCATTTTTAATCATTTTGTATTATAATTATTTTTTGTGTAAAAATATACTAACAGACAACAGTACACGCTCAGATATATTCTGAAAAATAAAACATTGCG